>JAEUUQ010000518.1 GCA_016787505.1 Saprospiraceae bacterium
ATGCTGCCGCCGTGGTGGCGGTGGCCGTAGTAGTGCCGGGTGAAATGGCTGGACAACTGCGGGTAGTAATAGTGGTGGTGCGGGTAATAAAAATACCAGTTCGTAAAATAATACGAAGGCATGTCAATGATCACAATCACATGCCCGGGGCCCCAGTAAAACCCCCAGTCGTACCATACCGGGTAGGGTCGCCACCGCGGGTAGGTATACCAGTAGGGATAACCGAACCAGTAGGGATAGTGGTGGTAGTAGTGGTGTTCGACCACAACTTCGCGCACCTCACCACTTTCATACACGTCATCATAGGGGTAGTAGGAATCATCGTAGTTGTATTCTCTGGCAAAGTCCTCTGCCGAGCGGGCAAACTCTGCTTTAGCTTCGGGGTCGGCTTCGAGGCCGGCCTTCCAGTCTTCGATCTCCCTGGTATGCTCCCGGGCTACTACCAGGTTGAGGCTATCGAGTTGCTGCATCAGCCAGGCGGGGCTGCGGCGGTACAAATCGCCCACCATCACCGTCATCCGGATGCCGTCGCTGAGTAGCGTGAGCACCTCGGGTAGTTCCACGAGTTGGCGCAGGGCGTCCTGGGTTTTATCGGGATAATCGCGGATCAGGTTGTCGAAAGTGCGGCGCCATTGCTCGTTGAGTTCATCCACGCGCAGTAGTATGTCGAAGTAATATCTGCGGGCTTCGAGGGCTTTGGGGTGCACCTCGGCGGGGTAATCGGCGAGTTTAACCCGCACTTCGCTATCCGACTGACCGGTTGTCATGGCCAGTTTGGAAATCAATCCAGGGTATCTGGTCAGATCCCAGATCAATTCCTGTGTTTCCTGGGTGTAGCCCTGCATCAGGTTTTTGAAAGCTTCGCTGGTTTTAGATTGCATACTTTCCAGCTTTACGATAGCTTCCGGATGCAGGCAGGCTTCCAGGATGTCGCGCCGCGTCTGCTCGGGATATAGCACGAGGGCTTCTACCGAGTTTTTCTCCTCCTGGAGCAATTGGTCGAGCAATTCCTGCTCGGACTGTGCTTGTGTCAGAAGGGGCATTAGCAACGCAAAAATGAAAACAATCAAATATCTCATGACGCTTGTTTTTTGCGTGAATGAATCGAAAAAACAAGGTTTTAGGCGAGAAGGATTCGATAATAAGGCAGGTGTTACAACATGCAAGTTAAGACCTTTTTCAGGCAAGTGAAATGACAAGGGTCACTGTACGACCGCCGAATAGCGCACTTTGCGATTCCTTCGCGAACCTTGCCGGTTTAAAAAATAAAATCCAGCTCCAGGCCCTCAAAATGTTCGATAAAGCGGATGATATGGTTGAAATGTGCAAACTCTTCCTGTGCATGGGTGGTAGTGACAATTACCGCCCGGGCATCGGCCCTTCGGGCTGCTTCCGCCCCGGTGACGCTGTCCTCGAAAATCAGGCATTCGGCAGTTGATAACCCCATTGAGGCGGCAGCTTTTTCAAAGATTTCGGGATCGGGTTTGCCTCTACTGACGCTTTTTGCATCAAAAATGCCGGTGAAATAATGGCGCAGGTTCAGGTTATCGAGTACAAAATCCACGTTTTCTGTCGGCGCTGCGGTACCTATCGCCATAGGGATGCCGGCGGTTTTTATTTTTTCTAAAAAAACAGATAAACCAGGCAAGAGTCTCAATTCGGGAAGAAAAATTTCGCGATAAGCGGCTTCTTTTTCCCAGGAAATCCTTTGGCGTTGTTCGGGAGTAAATCGGTCGCCAAAGAGGCGTTCCAGGATTTCTTCGTTGATGCCGTGAATTTGGGCTTTAACTTCCGGAATGGACATGGGGAGCCCAAGTTCATTGAGTTTATGCTGCCAGGCCCTGTGGTGAACCATCATATTGTCCACCATGGTGCCGTCCATGTCGAAGATGAAACCTTTGAACATTCGTATTGTATTGATGATAGGCAGAGCGCTCTATAGCGACGGGGTTTGATACCCATCGCTACGGAGCGCTGCCCTGATGGCCTCACCGGGATGGCCGGGTTTACCAATGATCCTACCCTTGGAAATACAGGTACGCTGCCACAATCAGGCCGACCAACAATACGGAAAGGACTATGTCGACTGTGCGATAGGTGGCCCTTGTTTCCGCTTTTTGTTCGTCGCTAACGGCCCCAAATGTCAATCCCTGAATTTTCTCCAAAGCAGGAGGTTCGGAAGAATAGCTGACTGTTACCATCACAAGCGCAGATATGATAAAAATCAGCAGGCTGTAATACTGGAAGAATATGTTGTTGATTATCCAGAAAAACGAACCTTCTGTATACGAGTAACCTTCGTTGAGCATGACCGGTGTATCAATAGCCAGGCGGAAAAGCCCCAGCGCAAAGCCGACCAGTAGCGCAGCCATGGCGCCTTTGGCGTTCATTCTTTTATTGAAAATGCCGAAGAAAAAGACGACAAAAATGGGCGGGGCGAGGTAGCCCTGCACGCTTTGCAGGTAATCGTACAAGCCACGGCTGCCCTGGATTACCGGAATCCACAAAAGCCCGATGACTACCATAACGGCGGTCGCAATGCGTCCGGTACGTACCAGTTCTTTTTCTGAAACAACCTGGCGGAATTTGGGGTACAAATCCATCGTAAACAGGGTAGAACAGGCATTGAAAACGCCGGCGAGCGAACTCATCAGCGCAGCCAGGAGGCCGGCCACCACAATACCCCGGATGCCGGCGGGTAGTACTTTGGCCACCAACAACGGAAATACTTGCTGTGCATTGGCATTGATGATTTGCCCGTTTTCGTCCAGCAGGGCTTTCGCAATTTCAGGCATTTTGCCACTGGCTGCCAGTGCATAGCATATAATGCCCGGAATGATGAATATAAAGACGGGCAACAACTTGAAAAACGCCGCTGCAATCGTGCCCCGGCGGGCTTCTGTCAGGTTGGGGGCGCCCAACATCCGCTGCACAATGTACTGGTCGGTGCACCAATACCACAATCCGATGATGGGAGCGCAGAACAACATACCCAGCCAGGGGTAATTACTGTTGAAATACCAGGCCATCTGGGTGTCGCTTTTCACGGGAGCCCAGGTTCCCTCGATGCCCGCAGGTACCAGCGGCTTCCACAAGTTGAACATTTCTGAACCGGCTACCCGCTTTAGCTCACCCCAGCCGCCCAATGCATCCAGCCCGTAAATTGTGACCATTACCGAACCGAAAATGAGGATGATCGTCTGGATAGCTTCGGTATAAGCCACCGCCCGCAAACCGCCGAGAATGGTGTAAATTCCGGTTAATACGACAACCAGAATAGAGCCGACCCAGAAGCTGTCCAGACCCATAAAATTGAGCTCTGGCAACAGAACGCCAAACACAACCCCACCCGCAAAAATCCCAACTGCTATTTTGGTGAGTATGTATGCGACCAATGAAATAACCGACAGCACCCAGCGGGAGGTAGAGGAGAATCTTTTTTCCAAAAATTCCGGCATCGTAAAAATTTTGGAGCGCATATAAAATGGCGCCAAAACCCAGCCCAACACCAATAAACACCATGCATGCAACTCATAGTGGGCCATCGCCACCCCATCGGTGGCGCCGGAGCCAGCAAGGCCGACGAGGTGCTCCGAACCGATGTTGGAGGCAAAAATGGAGGCCCCGATGACAAACCAGCCCAGGTTGCGCCCGGCAAGGAAGTAATCGTCGGAGGTATCGTTTTTCTGGCGAATGACCCACCAGGCAATGCCCAGGATGATCGCGAAGTAAAGGGCAATGACTACCCAATCGATGGTTGCTAATACAGTCATAGGTCAGTTGGTTTATTTCGTTAATAATTTAATGGCGGTTTTCGTATACCGCACACCGTCAAGTTATCCCGACCTGTCGGTACGGGACAAGTTAGTCATAACTTTTCCGGCTTTGCGCCCCGCTTTGGGCGGGGTCGCACCCGAGCTTCGGTCATGCCCAAAACTTGGCGGTGCGAGCTATAACGTGCTGTTGCTTTTGTTACAACCCATGCTGAAACAGGTGGTAATATACCTCATTTGCATGGAGTTGGTTTTTGAAATCGCGGATTTTCGTCAGCTCGTCAATGACGAGTATTTCGATGCCCGCTATGTCTGCAAAATCTTCCAGGTATTCTGTAGTAAGGGCCTGGGTGTAAACCGTGTGATGTGCCCCTCCCGCCAGTATCCAGGCGGTGGCGGCGATTTCCAAATTGGGTTTGGCATCCCATAGCACACGGGCTACGGGCAGCTTGGGCAAATCCGCTTTTGGCGCTACGCTTTCTACCTCGTTCACAAGCAGTCTGAAGCGATTGCCCATGTCAATCAGGGAGGCATTGAGCGCGGGGCCGGTGGCGCTGTTGAATACCAGCCGCACGGGGTCGGCTTTGCCGCCGATGCCCAATGGGTGGATTTCGCATGAGGGCCGGTGCGCTGCTATGGAGGGGCAGATTTCCAGCATGTGCGAGCCCAGCACGTAGGATTTTTCGGGAGTAAAATGGTAGGTGTAATCCTCCATGAAAGAGGTGCCGCCATCCAGTCCTTGTGCCATAACTTTCATGCTGCGCAGCAGAGCCGCCGTTTTCCAGTCGCCCTCGGCGCCAAAGCCGTAGCCGTCCATCATCAGGCGTTGCACGGCAAGGCCCGGCAATTGTTTGAACTCGCCGAGATTTTCGAAGGTATCGGTAAAAGCGCCCAAACCTCCGTTTTCCAGAAACGACCGCAATGCCAACTCTATGCGGGCAGCTTCTACCAGCGACTCCCGGCTTTGTCCGCCGGCCTGCAAAGCTGAGGTAAGGGCGTATTGATTTTCATAAACCTCCAGCAAAGCCTTGACCTCGCTGCTCGAAACGTCGGGCAGGTGTCGCAGCACATCGGAGGTGTCGTAGCCGTTGACTGCAAAGCCAAAGCGAATTTGGGCCTCCACCTTGTCGCCTTCCGTGACGGCTACTTCCCGCATATTGTCGCCGATACGGGCCACTTTCAGCCTTTGCAATTCGTGCCAGCCCATCGCCACCCTCGACCAGACGGCCAGTTTCTGCCGCACAGACGGGCTCTGCCAATGCCCTACGATGATTTTCCGCTTCATTCGCATCCGGGACATAATGAAGCCAAACTCCCGGTCGCCGTGGGCAGCCTGGTTCAGGTTCATGAAGTCCATATCAATGGTTTCCCAGGGGATTTCCGCATTGAACTGCGTGTGGAGGTGGCAAAGCGGCTTTTTCAGGTTTGAAAGCCCCCTTATCCACATCTTGGCGGGGGAAAAAGTGTGCATCCAAACCACCACGCCGATACACTTTTCATCGGCATTGGCGGCTATACAGGTATGAAGGATTTCGTCGGGGGTCTTTACCACGTCCTTGTACTTCAATGATACCAAAAGGCCGGCGCCCGCATTGAGTCCCTTCACAATGGTTTCTGCGTGTTGCGCAACTTGCTTTAACACCTCCGGCCCGTACAAATGCTGGCTTCCTGTGATAAACCAAATCTCTTTTTGCTGTATATTATTCATTAAAATCGCTTTGTTAGTTTACTGTCCGTAATAGGCATTTTTGCCGTGTTTACGCTCGTAATGTTTTTGAATCAATGCCTCTTTCAGCCTGGGCGCCTGGGGGTTGATCTGGAGTGTAAGGTAGGCCATACGCGCTACCTCTTCCAATACTTTGCTATGGTAAACAGCCTTGGCCGCATCCTTCCCCCAGGTAAACGGCCCGTGATTGCCGATTAATACCATCGGCACTTCCTGGTAGTTCAAGCCCCGCTCCCGAAAGCAGTCTGTGATCTGGATGCCTGTATTGTGCTCGTAATTGCCCGCAATGAGGTCGTCGCGCATGGGTTCGGCACAGGGGATATCCTGGGTAAGGTGGTCGGCGTGGGTGGTGCCGAAAATGGGGATGTCGCGCTGCGCTTGCGCCCAGGCTACCGAATACGTGGCATGGGAATGCGCGATGCCGCCGATTTTTTCCCAGTTTTTGTATAGCCAGGCATGCGTTTTTGTATCGGAAGAGGGTCGTTTGTCGCCCTCCACGATGTTGTGGTCGTAGTCCACAATGACGATATCTCCGGGCCTCAAGGCCTCGTAGGGCACGCCGCTCGGCTTGATGGCAAATACCCCCGCCGACCTGTCCACGGCGCTCACGTTGCCGAAGGTGTATATCACCAGATTCAGGGCGTTCAGCTCCATGTTGGCCTCGTAGCACTGCTGTTTGAGTTCTTTGTATTTTGACATGGTTTGTCGGTTGTGGGTTGTGGGTTGTGGGTTGTGGGTTGTCGGTTGTGAGTTCACCAGTTTCGGTTCATTTTCTTTTTGTTGAAATTTAACTGATAACTGATAACTGACAACTGATAACCGACAACTACCTCACTCCCTCCCTTCCACAAAGCCGCTCAGGGCTTCGTATTTTTCCATTAATTTTTCAAAAACAACCACTTGCTCCGCCTGGGGGTAATATTCTGCCTCGAAGCTGCTGGCCAGCATGTTGCTTGCTTGCTGTACGTCGGGATAAAGGCCGGCGGCTACGGCGGCGTAGATAGCGGCTCCGAGTGCCGGGGCGTAGTCGGAAGCGGCAACGATAATGGGTCGGTTGAGCACGTTGGCCAGCGTTTGCATGATGTAGGGCGACTTGCGGGCCACGCCTCCGATGCCGATGACTTTGTTGATTTTCACGCCTTCCTCCTCAAAGCGATCCACGATTTTTTTAGAACCGAAACAAATAGAATGAACCAGCGCCTTGAAGATATGGGGCGCCTGCGTGCCCAGCGACAGTCCCGAAATGGCGCTTTTCAACGCCTGGTTGGCATCGGGGGTGCGGCGGCCGTTTATCCAATCGAGGGCTGTGGGTAGATTTTCTGAAAGAGGAATAGCCTCTGCCTGCCGTGCCAAGGTAAGGATGAGGTTTTGCTCGTATTCGAGGGCGAGTTTATGCTTTTGATCGGCTGTAATACTGTCGCTGTTTTGCATCAGGTTATCGAATGGCCACATCAGCACGTTTTTGAACCAGGCCAGCACGTCGCCGAAAGCGGATTGCCCGGCTTCCAGACCGATCATACCCGGTATTATCGAGCCGTTGACCTGACCGCAGATGCCCCGCACCGTGTTATTGCCGATGACATCTTTAGAGGCCACCATCATGTCGCAGGTGGATGTGCCCATTACCCGCACGAGGCTATGCTCTTCTACCTTTACCCCCACGGCGCCGGCATGGGCGTCGAAGGCGCCTACGGCAATAACGGTGTTGGTGGTGAGGCCGAGTTTTTCGGCCCAGGCGGCGCTTAGTTTGCCTGCAGGCAGGTCGGAGGTATAGGTGTCTGCGTACAGCCGGCTGCGCAGTTCGGCCAGGTGGGGGTGGAGTTTTTCAAGGAATGCCGTTGGCGGCAGCCCATCCCAATCTTCGTGCCACATGGCCTTGTGCCCGGCGGCACAGCGACTCCGCTTCAGGGTATCAATATCGTTGTTGCCAATCAGGATGTTGGTCATCAAATCGCAGTGCTCTACCCAGGAGTAAGCCCCTTTCAGCACAGCGGCGTCTTTGCGGATGATGTGCAGGATTTTCGCCCAAAACCACTCAGAGGAGTATATGCCACCCTCGTATTTGGTATAGTCTTCGCCGCCCCAACTCCTTGCCAAGGTATTAATTTCTTCTGCTTCCGCAATGGCCGTATGGTCTTTCCAGAGCACCATCATGGCGTTGGGGTTTTCTTCGAAACCCGGTGTCAAACACAGCGGTGTGCCGTTTTTGGCAACCGCAATGGGCGAACTGCCCGTGGTGTCTACACAGATGCCCCGCACGGATTCCGGTTTTACGCCCGACTCCTTCACAACGGCTTTGATAGTGTTTTCTAAGCCCTCGATATGGTCGAGTGGGTGCTGGCGAAACTGGTTGGCGGCGGGATTGCAGTATTTGCCCTCTCGCCAGCGGGCGTACCAATGGACGTTCGACGCCAGTTCGGCGCCGTTGGCGGTATCTATCAATACGGCCCGCACCGAGTCCGTGCCGTAGTCCAATCCGATGACGTAGTTTTTCATGTTATTTCACCAATTCCAATACGACTACTGAATTTTGGGGCAGGTTTACGGCCAGCGTATTGTTGGAGATGGACGCGTCGCTGAAATTTTGGGGCACAACTTTCTTCGGATTTTCAAAAGTATTCCCATCCTGAACCTTTGATGCCGTCAAAATCCTGCCGGATACACCTCCCGCCTTGTAACCATTGATGGCTATTTCCACTTTTTGACTGCTGGTATTGTCAATATTGGTCAGGCTGATATGCATTTTGCCGGATTTGTCGATGGAAGCGGAAACAGAAACGGCTGGAATGCGCTTGCCGTCTACTACAAAATCATTGGAAATTACCTGCGCGGGGACTAAAGTTGCATCGTGGTGTACCTTGTACATTTCCATGACGTGGTAGGTCGGGGTCAAAATTAGTTTTTCTTCTTTTGTCAGGATGACAGCCTGCAGCACATTCACGGTTTGGGCCAGGTTGGCCATTCTCACGCGGTCGGCGTGGTTATTAAAAATATTGAGGGTAAGCCCGGCGATCATGGCATCGCGGATCGTATTTTGCTGATACAAAGCTCCTTTTCCCTCCGGGTCGGTATCATACCACCCGCCCCATTCATCTACGATAAGGGCCACTCTTTTTTCGGGGTCATATTTGTCCATCATCCCGCTGTTTTTACTTACAAACTCCTCCATAAACCAGGCTTTTTGAATCGTCAAGGCGTACTCTTTATCCGAAAATTGGTCGGAAGAGCCTTTATTGCTCCAGTCAATTACCGAATAATGGTGGATTGATATACCTTCAAATCGTCTGGCGGGAACGTTTTTCATAATCTCTTCTGTCCAGTGGTAATGCTCGGGGCTTCCGGGCCCAACAGCGATTCTGAACAATTTTTCAGTATTAGAATAGCTTGTCATAGCCGTGGCGTATTGTTTATACAGGTTGACATAATATTCGGGGGTCATGCTTCCGCCGCAATCCCAGGATTCATTGCCTATTCCCCAATACTTCACATTCCAGGGTTTTTGCCGGCCGCTTTCCGCCCTGATATCCGTCAGGTAACTCGTTCCATTGGCGTGGTTGACATATTGCACCCATTCTACCGCTTCCTGCACAGATCCCGTATTCATATTAACAGCTAAATAAGGTTCGGCGCCCAATAATTCGCACATGTCCAAAAATTCATGGGTGCCAAAGCTGTTGTCTTCCCTGTAATTACCCCACGATAAATTCTCAATATGCCTTCTCTTATCTTTTGGGCCGATGGCCTCTTTCCAGTGATAGGTATCGGCAAAACATCCCCCCGGCCACCTTAGGTTGGGTATTTGTAAATCCTTTAGCGCTTTTATTACGTCATTGCGCACCCCATTGGTATTCGGAATTTTGGAGTTGTTTTCACCTACATAAATACCATCGTAAATACACCTTCCCAAATGCTCGGCAAAGTGCCCGTAGATGTGTTTGCTTATTTGCGTTGTTGCCATGTCTGCATGCAGCGATACATGGTTTTGGGCAAACAAGACAGTTGTTCCAAATACCCAGCAGGTTGTCAGGATGATGTTACGCATACGGCTCTGTTTTTTTTAATGAATGTATGTGGGTTTGGTATTTTTACAAATGTAAAATTTACACTTATTATTACCAAAAAAATACTGCCTTTTTCCTCATTCGAAAAACTTTTCGTGTATATTGCCCGTATATGATCAAATAGTATTTGCTTTTATAACCCACACTTACTGCATCTCTTTGAGGCGAAGTGTGTCAATTTCCAGGCGTCGCATTTCAAACTCCACATTGGGACATGAACAGTGAAAACCGGCACGACATTACTTACCGATACGACAATGAAGACAAAGTACTGCTGGCTGTAGATTGCATCATCTTCGGATTTGACGGAGAAGATTTGAAAATACTGCTAATCAAAAGAGGGTTCGAACCTGAGCAAGGCAAGTGGTCGCTGGTTGGAGGTTTTTTAAAAAAAGAAGAAACGCTGGAGACTGCCGCTACCCGTATATTGAGATTATACACCGGGCTTGACAACATCTACATGGAGCAGGTAGACACCTTTAGCGAAGTGGATCGCGACCCGGTGGAAAGAACGATCTCTACGGCTTACTATGCCTTGATTAACATCAATGAACACAGCAAAAACCTGATCCAGCAATTCTCTGCCAATTGGTTCAGTGTGTCAAAAGCGCCACACCTAATTTTTGACCACGACAAAATGGTGCAACACGCGCTCAGGCGCCTGAGAAACCGGGCAGCCACCGAGCCCATCGGATTTGACCTGCTGCCCGAAAAATTTACGATGCGGCAACTGCAAAAGTTATACGAAGCCATCTGGGATACCAAATTCGACAAGCGCAATTTTGTCAATAAAATTAACTCGCAGAATATCATTGACAAATTGGATGAAAAGGACATGACCACGTCCCGCAAAGGCTCCTATCTCTATCAATTTAATGCAGAGAAATCCAAAACACAGGACATCAGGCCCTTTGGGCTGAAGATTTAGCGCTTCACCACCTTCTCCAACCAGCGCCGGCCATCATAGGTGTTTTCACTATTCAGCTATCAAAAAATCGAAATAATTCTCTTTATTGATAGTCATAAATGCGGAGTTGGGGTAAGTGTTCATCCAGGCGGTGGGGGGCTTTGCTGTTTTTTGTGAAAACTTAAATTCAAAACCGCGAAGCATCCCGTCTCGTTCTTCCACATAGTCCAATTCTGCGCCGGTATAGGTACGCCAAAAGTAGCGGTTAGCGTGCTGCAATTTATACGCCTGCGATTTGATGCGCTCCGCAATGAGGAAATTCTCCCAGAGGTTACCGCCGGCGCTGCGATTTTCCAATGGCGAAAAATTTTCAATGAGTGCATTGCGCACGCCCAGGTCCCAGAAAAATATCTTGTCGTGCCGGGAGATTTCTTTGCGCAGGTTGCGATTGTAGCCTGATAGCCGGAAAATCACAAACGCTTTCTCCAGCAGATCGATATAATTGATGACCGCATCGCGATGGAGTTCCAACTTATTTGACAATTCGTTTATCGACACTTCCGATCCTATTTGGTAAGCCAGCAGGCGCAGCAAGTCGCGCATTTTGGGAGCATTTCGGATATTGCCGAGTTCAAGCACATCTTTATACAAATAGGAGTTGGTTAACTCGGTCAGGTAGGCCCGTTTTTCGTCAAAATTTTCAATACTAAAAATAGCCGGATAAGCGCCAAAAAGCAGCAGTTCTTCCAGCATAACATCCAGTTCAAACCGGTTGCGGGTAGCAGCCAACTCACCCAGGCTAATGGGATAGAGGTGGTGGCTCCAGGTCCTTCCGGTGAGTGGTTCGCGCACTTTGCTTGCCAAATCGAGAGAGGAAGAACCCGTAACTACCAATTTAAGATGGGGCAGATGGTCATGCAGAATTTTCAGGTTAATGCCGATTTCCGGGATGCGCTGTGCTTCGTCTATGAAAATGATGTCGTAACCCGCCGTAAGTCCTTTGAGTTTGCCGAGGTCGCGACTCGACAATACTTGCGCGTATTGCATCAAATCGGCGTTGATTTCCAGCTTGCGCCCTTCCACCTGCGTCAACAATTCCCGCACAAGGGTCGTCTTACCCACTTGCCGGGGGCCGTACAAAATGATGACTTTGTCGGAGCTGGTAAGTCTTTGCTGCAAGATGTCTTGTAGGGCCCTCTTTATCATGTACCGTCAATTTTAGCGCGAAAATTAACGATAAAACGGCAATATTCGTGCGAATATTGCCGGTGAAGCGTAAATATTCGCGTTTTTATAAAAAACTACATAAAGTCGCCGTTTTGACTCCGCTCGCCTGATTGTTCGTTTCGACTTCGCTCAACGAACGGCAGAGATCGCCCCCTCGCCAAGTCGCCCCCTCCTGCATAAGGGGAGCACAGTCCAATATTCTACCTTTTCCCAAAAAACTCGCTCAGCTTCTCCAACTGCTCATGGTTGCCCAGAATGATAAAACTGGCGCCGGGAGAAAGGCGCACATCGGGAGTGGGGTTGACTTTATAGCGGCCGGCGGGGTCTTTAAACCCGATCACATTGGCCCCCGTGCGCTCCCTGATACGCATTTCGCCGATAGAAAGGGATTGCATGGCGGCAGGCAGGTCGTTGAAACCGATTTCTTCGAAACCGATATCTGATTCGTATTCATTTGTAATAAAATAAAAAAACTCCACCGCGCTGGGTTTTGTGATGAGGGTAGCCATATAAAAGCCGCCCAATTGTTCGGGCATCACGGCGTGGTCGGCGCCGGCTTTGATGAGCTTTTTCTGCGACTTGAGCTCGCCTACCCGGCTGATGATACGCACGGTGGGGTTGATCTGCCTGGCGGTGAGTACGATGAATACGTTGTCGGAGTCGTCGGGCAGGGCCGAGATGACGGCGCGGGCGCGCTCCAGTCCCGCCTTGATGAGGGCCTCGTCGTGGGTCGCATCCTCGTATACATACAGCATATTGGGGTCTATCTGCTGGATGAGTTCGATCTTGGATGCGTCGTGCTCGATCACTACAAAAGGCATCTTCTGAGCAGTGAGTTGCGACGCCACTTCCTGCCCAAAACGCCCGAAACCA
>JAEUUQ010000292.1 GCA_016787505.1 Saprospiraceae bacterium
CGCCTCGCCGCCCAATCCCAAATCGCCGCTGTGGCTGATGACTTGCGGAATTTTGGGGCAAAAACGAAAATCGGCAGGCGTCTCTTCCCGCCATTTGGCCACCGTTTCGGGGGTAGGAATGCGGTAATGGGTGGTATTGTGCTCGATGGTGTTGAATTGGCGGGCATAATGGCGCAAAAAATCCTTCGGCTTTGCCCCGGCGGGGTATACCGTGCCCACCCATTCGGGCATGCCCCAGCCCGTACAGCCAATATACAAAACAGGCGCCGGCTCAGTGTCATCGCCGCGGCGCAGAGCCTCCCATGAAAACGGTGCGTCGGGCGGAAGGCGGAAGTCTACCTGGCTGATGTCCTGTAATTTGCCAAATTCCATGTTATGTATGCGGTGTTTAGGCCATTCGGAAAGCGAAAATAAACAAAGGATGTTTTTGCAAGTCGAAAATAGCTTCTACTTTAGCCTGAATTTTATGCAGAAAAACTATGCTATTCCGAATTATTACTGTGTTGGTTTGTATCGTGGTATTTATAAATGGCTGTAACAGCCTGATCTCCTTGCAGTTTGGTACACACAAGCTGCGGGCGTATACCATGGAGGAAGCCCTGACCAAGGGTATCGGCGATGCTGATTATATCGAATTGCGCGATGCCTGGACAACGGGCGATTATGTGTACGTATCGGGAAAGCGCAAAACCGACAAGCCGATTATTATTTTTCCATTGGTTTCGAGTGCACAACTTGCACAAATAGACCAGGGCCAGACCGTGCAGCCTAAATTTATCGGCTGGACCGAAAAGTTTCCAGCTATTTGTGTTGATAATGCTAATTGTGCGCCCCGGCTCCAAGGCTCCTTCAAGGGTATCATCCGCGATTTGAGCAAAGAGAAAGACCGCACCGTCCAATTGTCGGCACAAAAATTTACACTCCCCGCCGATCCGATCTTTGTAGAAACGGGTCGCGAGCCACTTGCCTGGTATTGGAATCTGGCGATGATGGTAGCCGCCTTCCTTATCGCCTTTGCACTAGAGCGCAAACAGTTTTTGAAGCGAAACGCCGGCTAACGCTACATGCCCCGGTATATCAAGTAAACCAGTATCAACAGCACTAATGTGGTGATGAGAATGATCTTGGTAAACTTGGCTGTTTCTTTTTTCGCTCTGTTTTCCAAACGGCGCTGCTTTCTCGACTTGGTCATTGTTTTTCGTGTTTTTTCCAGTGATTGAAGCACGGCCAAATGTAATAATTCTGTGGGAATATTTTGGGTTGTAGGTTGTAAGTTGTAAGTTCAGCATTCATGGGAACTTACAACCTACAACCTACAACTGATAACTATTTTCCCCAATCCTTTACTATATTCCCAAAAAAACGTACTTTTGCGCCGCTGTAACTGATTCTTGTGATCACTAGCGGTACAAAACTAACAACAATGGCTATTTATCTGACAAAAGAAAAACAAGCGGAAATTTTCAAAGAGTACGGTGGTGTAGAAACCAATACCGGCTCCACAGAAGGACAAATCGCACTATTTACCTACAGAATTCAAAAACTGTCGGAACACCTGAAAGAAAACCGCAAAGACCACTCATGCCGGCGTTCGCTGCTGGCATTGGTAGGCAAGCGCAAGCAACTTCTTTCATACCTGTCGAAGAAAGACCTTCAAAAATATCGCGAGTTGATCGAAAAACTCGGCCTCCGCAAGTAACAAAAGGGGGAAGTATTCCATCATGGGGTACTTCCTCTTTTTTTTTTGCATCTTATAGAATACAAGGCGCGTTTTCCAGCACAATTATGCTTTTAACCGGCCAATTCCTTGCCTCTTTGCTGACTGAGCTATCTGCCATTTCTCATCTCAACAACAGCGGCAACCACCGCCCGCCAGGGCCAGCAATTCGGATAGAACAGAGACAAATAATTTTGCGACAACTTTTAATTCAGTAATGCACAATGGGACATCAGATTCCTATTTCCACTTCCTTTAATTTACCGGACGGAAGAACGATTACCCTCGAAACCGGCAAATTGGCCACCCAGGCCGACGGCTCAGCTCTCGTCAAAATGGGCCATACGATGATCCTCGCTACCGTAGTTTCTGCAAAAGAAATGAGAGAAGGCCAGGATTTCTTCCCCCTCTCGGTCGATTACCAGGAGAAATTTGCCGCCGCAGGTCGTATCCCCGGCAACTTCTTCCGCCGCGAATCGAAGCTCTCCGACAATGAGGTGCTTATTTCCCGACTGGTAGACCGTGCCATCCGCCCGCTTTTTCCCGACGACTTCATGAATGAAACCCAGGTGATTATCAACCTGGTTTCGGGTGATAAAGATACGCCTCCTGATGCCTTGGTCGCCCTGGCGGCTTCCAGCGCCCTGGCGGTATCCGATATTCCTTTCATGGGCCCCATCTCAGAAGTTCGCGTAGCTCGCATCGACGGCCAGTTTGTGGTGAACCCCTCTAAATCGGCGCTCCAAAATGCCGATATCGATATCATCGTAGCCGGTTCGCTTCACGATATAAATATGGTGGAGGGCGAAGCCAAAGAATGCGCCGAAGCAGACCTCGTGGAAGCCATCAAAATAGCCCACGACGCCATCAAAGTTCAATGCAATGCGCAACTTGAACTGGCTAAGCTGGTGGGCGACAAAGCCGCCAACAAACGCCCTGTGACGCCGGCGCCCCAGGATGAAGAGCTCAAAGCCCGCATCGACCAA
>JAEUUQ010000294.1 GCA_016787505.1 Saprospiraceae bacterium
TTGGATGCGCATACTATTCTTGATTCTTGCACCTATTAGTTTTATTGTCATGCCCGCCAGGGCATCTGCACACGTAGCGTATGTACACCGACAAGTGCGGTTTTTGGCCCAGTCCCCGGGCTGAAGCCCGGGTTTGAAGGGGAAAGGCAGGGTTTGTCGCACTTTGTCCAGCATGACACTGTGGATGATCTTCGAACATAATAAAAAAGGGCGAAAAACGGCTATGCAATGGCGACGCTCGCCGGTAGAGATCGGGACAGGTATTCTAACCAACTGAACTACCGGGCCTCACAGATTTTCTCCATCAACTCATTAGCTACGGACCCGATCAAGTCTTCCAGAAATTTCCGGCTCTTCATAGCTTTAATGTGTCGCTCCATTTTTTGTGCCAATGTCTTATTCTCAAGCCATTGCACAAAAACCAACTTCCAGGGCTGTTTGCTTGCCGTGTAGCCTTTGTGTGGTCGATTGTGTTTTGCTAAGCGGTCGACAGGATCGGCAGAAGAGCCGACGTAGTAGGAGCCGTCCATCTCGCTTTGGAGGATGTAGACGGAATAAAGAGGTGTTTTCATTAGGGTGTGATTTTGGGTGTAAAAAAACACTAACGCGCAAAAATAAAAAAAGCGCAAATAATTGTTAAACAATTAATTACGCTTTTTAAAAGCGGTCCGGACGGGACTCGAACCCGCGACCCTCCCGATCTGTGATCGGGACAGGTATTCTAACCAACTGAACTACCGGCGCTCACAGATTTTCTCCATCAACTCATTAGCTATTGACCCGATCAAATCTTCCAGGTATTTCTTGCTCTTCATGGCTTTTATATGGCGCTCCATTTTTTGTGCCAAAGTCTTATTCTCAAGCCATTGCACAAAAACCAGTTTCCAGGGCTGTTTGCTTGCCGTGTAGCCTTTATGCGGTCGGTTGTGTTTTGCTAAGCGGTCGATAGGGTCGGCAGAGGAGCCGACGTAGTAGGAGCCGTCCATCTCACTTTGGAGGATGTAGACGGAATAGAGGGGCGTTTTCATTAGAGTGTGATTTTGGGTGTAATTAATATATACCGCACGCCGTCAAGTTATGAGCATAACTTTTCCGGCTTTGCGGTCTGGACAGCTTGTCCCGATCGTTGATCGGGAGGACTCGAACCCGCGACCCTCCCGATCGCAGATCGGGACAGGTATTCTAACCAACTGAACTACCGGACCTCCCAGATTTTCTCCTCCCATTCATTAGCTACTGACCCGATCAAATCTTCGAGATACTTCCTGCTCTTCATGGCTTTAATATGTCGCTCCATTTTTAGTGCCAATGTCTTATTCTCAAGCCATTGCACAAAAACCAGTTTCCAGGGCTGTTTGCTTGCCGTGTAGCCTTTATGCGGTCGGTTGTGTTTTGCCAAGCGGTCGACAGGATCGGCAGAAGAGCCGACGTAGTAGGAGCCGTCCATCTCGCTTTGGAGGATGTAGACGGAGTAAGAAGGTGTTTTCATTAGGGTGTGTGATTTTGGGTGTAAAATGCAAAAGGCCCCAACAAAGTTGGAGCCTTTTAGCGGTCCGGACGGGACTCGAACCCGCGACCCTCTGCGTGACAGGCAGATATTCTAACCAACTGAACTACCGGACCCTATTTCCTCATGCCCGATCTACATCAAGCGGATGCAAAGGTAAATTGCTATTTGAAATCGCGCAAGGTTTATCGAAAAAAATTATCAAAAAAAATCTGCCGTCGAATTGCTACCTTTGCCGCTCGGACATTGCAGTAAACATGTGATCTAAATCCTGTAAGCTATGGTCTTCCTGGAGTTTGAGAAACCCTTAGAGAAACTGTACGAGCAGCTCGACAAGATTAAGCAGGTAGGAGAAGAAGGTATCGTGGACGTGACGGAGATGATGCGCGAATTGGAAACCAAGATTCGAAATACCCGCAAGGATATCTATAGCAATCTCACCGGTTGGCAGAAGGTGCAGCTATCCCGCCACCCTGAACGCCCTTATACGCTGTATTATATAAGCCAGATGTGCAAGAAGTTTATCGAATTGCACGGCGACCGCTGCGTGAAGGACGATAAAGCCATCGTGGGCGGATTGGCCAGCTTCGAAGGGCAAACCGTGGTAATCATCGGCCACCAGAAAGGAATTAATACCAAGATGCGCCAATACCGCAATTTCGGTATGGCCAACCCCGAAGGGTATCGCAAGGCGCTGCGCCTGATGAAACTCGCCGAGCGCTTTAACTTCCCCGTGATCACGCTCATCGACACCCCGGGCGCATACCCCGGCCTCGAAGCCGAAGAACGCGGCCAGGCTGAAGCTATCGCCCGCAACCTCTTCGAAATGGCCCAACTGCGCGTACCAATCGTATGTGTGGTGATAGGCGAGGGCGCCTCGGGCGGCGCTATCGGCATCGGGCTCGGCGACCGCGTGTTTATGCTCGAAAATACCTGGTATTCGGTGATCTCCCCAGAGTCGTGCTCTTCGATTTTGTGGCATAGCTGGGATTACAAAGAACAAGCCGCTGAAGCCCTCAAGCTTACCGCCGAGCACATGTTCGAGTTCGGACTCATTGACGGCATCATCAAAGAACCCGTCGGCGGCGCCCACGCAGCCCCCGAGGAAATGGCGAAACTACTGAAGAAACAGATCAAAAAGGCACTGACCGAATTGCAGGAAATGGATCCGGATGAAAGAATAGAGGCCCGTATCAATAAATACGCCACTATGGGCGTTTATGATACCGAGCCTTCGGATGCACCGAAAAAGGAAAAGTAAACTAATGAGCTGGAGGAATATCCAATCTTTCTTTTACCAACGCTTTTTGTCTCAACAGCTGGCCAAACTGCGCAGGGAGCGCAAACCCGTCAATCTCGATTCGGCGCAAACCGTGGGCCTGCTCTTCGATGCGTCGTCGCTGACTGCTCGCAGCGTGGTGATGCAATACGCCGACGAATTGCGCGGCCGCAACAAACGAGTCAGGATGCTGGGTTACCTCGAAGGCCACCCCGATACCGGAGAATTTGCCTTTCCCTGTTTTTCTCAAAAACAACTCGACTGGGCCCTTCGCCCCAAAAGCAAAGCAGTCGATGAGTTTCTCGCCCAACCAATTGATGTACTGATCATGATGCCGCCGGGCCAACAACCCTGGCTCGAATATATTGCCGCTCTGTCGACCGCCCACCTCAAGGTAGGCCCCTACACCAACCATACGTATTGTTTCGACGTTATGATTGATATGCCCGCTGAAAATGATCCCAAACAGTTCATCAGGCAGGTCGAACAGTTACTGAAGAAGACGAATACAAAGCATGAACCAGCCCAAGTTTAAAGGGACGGGTGTAGCCCTTGTTACTCCCTTTCGCCACGACGACAAATCGGTAGATTACGCCGCGCTGGAACGCATTATCGAACACGTGATAACCGGAGGCGTCGACTACCTGGTGTGCCTCGGCACTACCGGCGAAGCTATCGGGCTTACTCCTCAGGAATGCCGCCAGGTACTCGATTTTACGATAAAAACTACGGCAGGCAGGCTTCCTATCGTGGCAGGCTTTTTTGGCGATAATAATACCGCCCGGCTGGTCGACAATATCTGTCAATTCAATCTGGATGGCGTAGCAGCTATTATGTCGAGCAGCCCCGCTTACAATAAACCTACTCAAGAGGGCATCTTCAGACATTATATGGAGGTGGCTAATGCCTCTCCCTTGCCTATTATTATATACAACGTGCCGGGAAGGACGGCCTCTAACGTAACTTGCGATACCATACTTCGCCTGGCAAATGCCAGCTCTCAATTTGTCGCAGTAAAAGAAGCCTCCGGCGATCTCGTGCAAGGCATGCGAATAATGAAACACAAACCCGATCACCTGCTGGTATTGTCGGGCGACGACCCTCTTACGCTGCCTTTGCTGGGCTGTGGCGCAGATGGTGTCATTTCGGTGATTGCCAACGCCTACCCCGCCCATTTTTCCGGCATGGTAGACGCCGCGCTGCGCAATGATATGGCCACGGCGCGCCGCCTCAACGAAGCCCTACTCGACGTGCATCCCCATTTATACGCAGAAGGCAATCCTGCCGGCATCAAAGGCGCCTTGGAAATACTGGGCTTTTGCAGCCGCGAAACGCGCTTGCCCCTAATCGCCCTCAGCGAAACCGGCCAGGAGGCCCTTCGCCAGGCTTTGTCTCAAGTTCCCGCTTTTCAGACCAACTTCATCGGTTGCTAAGCGATCATCAAGCATAATTTTTATGTCAGAACAAGCATCCACCCCGCGTACCAATATTAGCGACCTGGGCGAATTCGGCCTGATCGAACATCTTACCAAAGATATCAAACTTCAAAATGCATCTACCCTAAAAGGAGTTGGCGATGACGCTGCCGTGATCGATAACGGCAACTATCTCACCGTGGTATCTACCGATTTGCTGGTTGAAGGCATCCATTTCGACTTGATGTATACGCCGCTCAAACACCTGGGCTATAAAGCCGTCGTAGTCAACTTGTCTGATATTTACGCCATGAACGCGCAGCCTAAGCAAATCACGGTGTCGATAGCTATTTCCAACCGCTTTTCGGTAGAAGCCCTCGACGAACTCTACGCCGGCATGTTAGCCGCTTGCCAGGCCTACGGCGTCGACCTGGTGGGTGGAGATACGTCTTCTTCCCTAAAAGGGCTAATTATCAGCATAACCGCTATCGGTCAGGGCGAAAAGGACAAGCTGACATACCGCCATACCGCGCGTGTAGGCGACCTGGTATGCATCTCCGGCGATGTGGGCGCTGCCTACCTGGGACTACAGATATTGGAGCGCGAAAAGCAACTCTATCTGTCTAACCCCGAAACGCAACCCGACCTGGAAGACCAGCAATATCTCATCGGTAAGCAGTTGAAACCCGAAGCCCGCAAGGATATGGTCGAGCTATTCGCCCAAAATAAATTAGTGCCCACCGCCATGATCGATGTATCTGACGGCGTAGCCTCCGACCTGATGCATATCTGCCAGGACTCAGGCGTGGGTGCGTTTATCGAAGAAAGCGGCGTGCCCATCCACCCTGATGCCCAGTTGATGGCCCTCAAATTTAATCTCGACCCCATCACCTGCGCCTTGAATGGCGGCGAAGACTACGAACTGCTATTTACCATCGACCCCGCAGATGTAGAAAAAATAAAATACCTTCCCGATATTTATATAATGGGCGAAATTGTACCCCAATCTGAAGGATTGACCCTGCATACCAAAGGAGGGAATATTCACCCGCTAAAAGCACAGGGGTGGAAGCATTTTAACCGATAAACAAACCCACAACCCACAACTGATAACCGACACATGAAATCACAGTTTTTTACCCTTGCAATCTTGATAACCTTGGGCCTAAGCGCCTGCAAAAGCGACAAAGCAGAAGAAACCAGCGCACCGCCGAAAACGGTGGCCGTACCGCGTTTCGATCGCGACTCGGCGTTTGCGTTTGTACAAAAGCAGGTATCATTTGGCCCGCGGGTGCCCAACAGTGAGGCTCACAAGGCTTGTCGCGAGTGGTTGGTAAGCAAATTCAAAGCATGCGGCGCCACCGTCATCGAACAATCATTTGAAGCCAAAGCCTACACCGGCGAAGTACTCAAATCGACCAACATCATAGCGCAATACAATCCGGCCAACAGCAACCGCATCGTATTGGCTGCGCACTGGGATTCGCGGCCGATGGCCGATTCGCCGATCAACCAGGAAAGACGCAACGAAGCAGTGTTGGGCGCCGACGACGGCGCAAGCGGCGTAGGCGTGCTGCTGGAGCTTGCCCGCCAGTTGCAAGCCAACCCACTCGACCTGGGCGTAGATATTGTCTTGTTTGACGCAGAAGACTATGGTGAGAGCAAAGAAGAATATGCCAATGAAGAAGAACAGCGCCTTAGCGTGTATTCGTGGGGCCTGGGATCGCAGTATTGGTCGCGCAATCTACATGCCGGCAATTATCGCCCGCGATACGGCATACTACTCGATATGGTAGGCGCAAAAGGTGCGCGTTTCCCAAAAGAAAGCTACTCCGTGCGTTTTGCACCCGATGTAGTGGAAAAGGTATGGAAACTAGCGCAAAATATGGGTTATAGTAACTATTTTGTGGAGGCTGACGGCGGAGGCGTTACAGACGACCACTTTTTTGTAAATACCATCGCCGGTATCAAAATGATCGACATTATCAATCGCCCGGATCAGACGGAAACGGGCTTTGGCGCTCATTGGCATACGCATAATGACGATATGCGCATCATAGACCCTCTTACACTGCGGGCAGTTGGACAGGTTATGTTGGCAGTAGTGTATAGGGAAGCGAGTGACTCAATTTGATTAGTGTTGAACTATAGGCCAAAAAGTATATTTTTGTGAATGCGAATGCTAATTTGTCTAATAGCTGCTATTGTAAATGGACTACGCGATAAACCAGGAAGGTAAATTCAAGTACATCGAGACTAAAGGCGGTGAGGAAAATCTGTTGCTTCTGCACGGTTTGTTTGGCGCCCTTAGTAATTTCGAAGGAATTATCAGAAACTTCTCCAAATCGTACAATGTAATTGTACCCATGCTCCCGATTTTTGAACTGCCCATTCGCAAGGTCTCCCTCACCGGGCTAGTTGACCATGTGGCTGAGTTTGTGGACTACAAAGGCTACGACAAAGTGCACGCGTTGGGCAACTCACTGGGGGGGCATGTCGCCTTGCTATACACGTTGGCTCACCCTGAAAAAGTGAAATCGGTGATACTAACCGGTAGTTCGGGGCTTTTTGAAAGCGCTATGGGCAGCAGTTTCCCCAAACGAGGTGATTACGAATTCATTCAACGCAAAACGGCTGCTACTTTTTACGATCCTTCTGTGGCCAGCAAGGAATTGGTTGATGAAGTATTTGATATTGTTAATGATCGCAACAAAGCTATCCGCATTATTGCTACGGCAAAATCGGCGCTTCGTCACAATCTGGCCGATACGCTTCACCGGATTAAAGCCCCGACTTTGCTGGTATGGGGCAAAGACGACACGGTAACCCCCGCTTTTGTGGGAGAGAAATTTCACGAGTTGATTCCAAATTCCAGGTTATATATTTTGGACCGGTGCGGTCATGCTCCTATGATGGAACATCCTCTGCAGTTTAATGAATATCTGGAAGAGTTTTTACAAGATGTAGTGGCGGCAAACCCCATCAGCTAAGGGCTTGCCGCTTTTATCGACCCTCCTTTTGTGCTTCGTCATCATCACTGATCCTTGTCGCCAGGGATGTTTTGTTATTCACCCGTTTTAATCTGATATTTTATGAAGTCGTTGCTTCCTATTCTTGCGGCGCTGTTGCTCCTAACGGCAGGCTGTAAAACTACACAGAAAAGTACTACCCTCACC
>JAEUUQ010000604.1 GCA_016787505.1 Saprospiraceae bacterium
CAAAGATATCGTACTCGATTCGGCTTTTTTGAACATGGTATTATTTGACAATGGCTTCACCACCAGTCAGATTGCCATAGGCGATAACCTGATGAAACACCGGATTTCGGAATTGATTTTCAGAATCAATAAAAGTTTTGTGGTAAAAAGAAGCGGAACGCCGGTAGAACTTTATCACTATTCCGTCACACTATCGAATTATATTCACCGTCTTGTACAGACCAAAACAGATTCTGTGTGGATAGCCCAACGCGGAGGTCGATCCAAAGACGGCAACGACTGGACACAGGTAGCCCTCCTCAAAATGTTGGGGCTGAGTAGTCAATCCGATCTAAAAACCCACTTCCGGCAATTACACGTCGTACCCGTTGCTATTTCATACGAATTCGACCCCTGCGATCTGCTGAAAACCGAAGAGCATTTGAAAAAGCAAGCTGATCCACAGTATAAAAAATCATTTGGCGAGGATATCGAATATATTTTGCTGGGATTAAAAGGCCGGAAAGGCCATGTGCATTTTCATTTTAATAAACCGCTACAGGATGAATTGGAAGCGTTCGATACGGTGCAGAACAATAAAAAACAATTGGAATTACTAGCAGGAATTATCGACAAAGCCATTCACCTAAACTATGAACTTCACGCCATAAATTATGTGGCGCACGATTTATTATTACATACTACTCAATATGCAAATCATTATTCCCCTGAGGAGTTTGTAGCTTTTAACCATTTCTTTGACATCAAAATATCGAAATTTCCTGCTGCCTGGAAAGAGGAAGGGCGTAGGTATTTACTGGGCATTTACGCTAATCCTTTAATCAACATGGAATCGCACAAAAAATAGTCTATCGTTTGCTCACAAACTCCCTTTTTATTTTCTTTTTTTTATCAAGCACTTCAAAAAATTTCAGCAGATATCTCTCCAACGACTGTCTGTTTTTATCATCCAGCAAATAGTACGATGCACATGTCCGTAAAATATCTTCTTTTTTTGACTGGAAGAATGCTGCTGTTTTCATAGCTTCTTCCAGCGTTACAAATTGTCCCATAAAATAGCGCTGGGTAACGGAAGTGATCGGCACAGATTCGTGTGGCACAGCATAATTAGTAGAGACAAAACCGGAATAATCAAAATCGTACGCCACAGACACGGGTTTTTGAAAACCCGGGATAAAAAACATACTTACATTATGCTTATTATGAATAGCCCAATCCACATTAGCAATCATGTATTGGAAAAAAGTCATTTTCAGATAGGTTTCGCGATCAAGAGTATGTGTCTTTACGGTCTCCGTATTGATTTTTTTCGCATGCAAGCGGGATGAAAATTCGAGGTCATCTTCAATGAGCATGGCATAAAAAGCGAATCTTTCCTTGTCGCCATCCCAGCCGGCCATTTTGATTACTTTCGTTTTAAAATAAACGGGACTGATAAGCTCATAAAGCTTGTATGCCAGGGCTTCTTTCAACAGGCAGTCCTCGTATTGCTTACCTTCTCTGCAGCTCAAAATAAGTTTGAGGTCGTTAAAAGTATCCCGTAGGCCTAAATGTGTCAGTTGATTCTTTGGGATTTTAATTTTGATGGGGGGGTACAAACACACCTGTTTGCGCACATTGCCCCGGGCTCGCAGCTTGACATTCAGCTTCAGCATACTTCCGTCGGTCTGCTGGAAGCTCAGCACTCCTTCCTGGTATTCTTCCTTCATTTTTTGCTGTATCAACCCCGCCCAATCTGTCTCCAGTTTCACTTCCGCGATAGAATCGTGTTCGTGCGTTAATAATTCAAAAATGGAGTGGCTGCTATCGGCGGGGGCTTCGACATTTTGGCCGCTGACAAATAAAGAAAGGGTCATGCTATAAAAAAACACGACCAGGATTTGGAATTTTCTCATTGTATTTGGGTTTAGCGGTTTACTCTAAAAGTTGTTTTTCACCGTTCAGCATCCCCCTGTAAAAGCGCTTTTTTTCGTATAATAAAAGTTCGCCGGTTTTACCAAATTTAATACTCGAATCGACGCCGATTATTTTATGCCTATACCGGGTAACTACCCCGGCAAAGGAGGTATGCCCTACGACGATATTTTTTTTGCCGAGTTTTTGTAAAATAGTCCTGGCCCGGTCTTCAGTAAAATCCTCCGCGAAATAGCCCCGGTACCACACCGGGCCCAGATCATTGTACAAAATATTCAGCTTAGGATTTGCCAAAACCGAATCTTCCGGCTCATCAAAAATCTGCTCGCGGAAGGTTTTATTTAATTCTTTATTTGTAAGACCGAGCTGAAGGTATTGTTCAGAAAAACCTGCGTGTGCGAAAATGGTTTTATTGATAGAAATTGCCACCGGCTTGGAGCGCAGCCATCTACCCAAATAACTGTTGACGCCGAAAATATCCTGGTAGGACATTTTAAACCCTGCGCTGGTATATCGATATTTTTTGTGAATATACCGCAGGTCGCCCATCATCACCATAACCTCGTGGTTACCCAGCAAGTAATGCACTTTTCCTTTTACCTTTTCCGCTTGCTGTTCCAGTTTGTGAATCATCCAAAGGATTTCCGTCACCTCGTCGCCTCTATCTACTACATCGCCCACAATAACCAGGTGCCCCGTTCCGTAAATCCAGTTGCCTCCTTCGTCAATAACGCGATGCGCCTGCAGCAGCTTTTTGAGCATCCCGTATTGGCCATGTATATCGCTGACTGCCACAAAGTGGGTTACTCCCGTAAAAGCGTCTTGCCGCTCTGGCAGGAAAGAATAATCTGTTGTTAAATAGGCGGGATCAAAAGAGGCCGAAACGTTTGCGTTGATTTTCAGGGTTTCTCCGTTTTCCAGCGTATCGGCTTTCACCTGGCTATCCTCTATCCACCTAGCCACCGTACGGCCATTTTCGAAGAAAATGTAAGGGCCGTCGTTGTATAGACTATCCATTTCTGAAGTCTGGCCGCAGGAGGAGAATATGCCCGACATTACGCCGAGACCGATCAATAATATGCGTATGTTCATGCGCATGGATTTGTGCTTAGTTATCAAATATACGAAATTTATTGTAACTATTTAGGTCGCCTTCATTGGAGCCCTAAAATGCCTGGTTTTGCCCTAACCCTAAAGGGAACCCAGGCATTTTAGGCCTTTGCTCCCTTCAGGGCTGGGGCAAACAAAGGGCTAAAATGCCGAGCCAGGAGGTGACCTAAATAGTTACAATTTCTTACTATTTTCTATTGGTCGTAATCCGCGCCTGTTTTGGTGCGATGTAGCCAATTTAGTACCTTTGCTAACAAACGATATAAACATGAGTTCAAAGGCCTTTCTCTTGCTGTTAGCCATTCTCCCGATTACTTTACGCCTGTTCGCCCAGCCACCGGCTGTGGTTTCCGGCACAATTAACCGGCTGGAAAACTTCCAATCCAAATACGTCACTGCCCGGCATGTGGATGTCTGGCTACCTGACGGCTATCATCCGAAAAAAAAGTACAACGTGCTGTACATGCACGATGGCCAGATGCTTTTTGACGCCGCCGCCACCTGGAACAAACAAGCCTGGGATGTCGATGATGTGGTAAGTAAATTAGCATTGGAAAACAAAATAAAAGACCTTATTGTCGTGGGCATCTGGAATGGCGGCAACACCAGGCATAGCGATTATTTCCCGCAAAAGCCTTTTGAATCGCTGACCGTTGCGCAAAGGGATTCTATTTTCAAGGCTTTTCGAGCTAACGGCGCGCCTATATTTTTTGAAGAAAAAGTAAATTCTGACAATTATTTAAAATTTATTGTACATGAGCTAAAACCTTATATTGATAAAAAATATTCTACCCACAAAGGCCGGGCTCATACATTCATAGCGGGGAGTAGTATGGGTGGGTTAATCTCCATGTATGCCATCTGCGAGTACCCCAAAAAATTCGGCGGGGCCGCATGTTTGTCTACGCATTGGCCCGGTATTTTTGCCGCAGAAAACAACCCGATTCCGGATACTTTCGTAGCCTATTTGAAAGCGCACTTGCCTAATCCCAAGACACATATGATCTATTTCGACTACGGCACCGCCACGCTGGATGCCATGTATCCTCCACTGCAAAAAAAGGTCGACGAAGTGATGGCCGCAAAAGGTTACTCCGCCGGCAATTGGATCACCCGAGAATTCCCGGGAGAAGACCACAGCGAAACAGCCTGGAAAAAAAGGCTGGATATTCCTTTGTTGTTTTTGCTAGGGAAGTGAGGTTGTAGGTTGTATGTTTGTCACAAAAAATCAACCTACAACCCACAACTTACAACCTACAACCTAACTTTACAGAATCGTGACACTCAGGCAGAATGGGCGTTTTATTTTTGCCCTACCATTCACCTAACTGTTGAATATGCCTGGTCAGGTTAAGATTATTACCATCACGCACAAGCATACCAACCTCAAACACATTGGGGAGTATGTGATCAAGGCCGCCGACAGCGCCGTGCTCAAAGAACGGCTGGAGGCTTTGAAGTTGCGTTTCGACCTGCCCGAGTTGCTCTACCTGGCCACCTGCAACCGCGTGATGTACCTCATGGTCACTCCGCAAACCCTCGATGATACTTTTGTGAGCGCCTTTTTTCAGGAAGTCAACAGCGAGCTGCCTGCCGATGTGCTGGCGCATCTACCCGAAGTAGCCCAGGTACTCGAAGGACAAAAAGCCGTAGAACACCTCTACGAGGTGGCCGCCTCAATGGATTCGCTCGTAGTGGGCGAAAGGCAGATACTGGGTCAACTGCGCGACGCATACGAGCAGTGCAAAGCCTGGGGACTTACCGGCGACGGCATGAGGTTGGTGATACAACACACCGTGGTAGCGGCCAAAGCCGTATATGCCCAAACCCGCATTGGCGACAAACCCGTGTCAGTGGCTTCGCTGGCTATCCAACAGCTTCTGAAATCGGGATTGCCCACCGATGCCCGCATACTGATGATCGGCGCCGGGCAGACCAATATGCTCGTGGCCAAATTTTTGCACAAACACCACTTCCACCACGTCACAGTTTTCAACCGCAGTGTTGATAAAGCGCAGGCGATTGCCGATATGCTCGGTGGCCGCGCACTGCCCTTCCACGCGCTCTCTTCTTACACTGAAGGTTTCGATTGTATGATTGTGTGCACCGGCGCCGCCGAGCCGATAATCACCGAATCGCTATACGCCTCTTTGCTTCAGGGCGAAACCGACCCCAAAATAGTCATCGATCTGGCTATCCCCCACAATGTCACACCCGGGGTAAGCTCGGCTTTCCCCATGCATTACATCGAAATAGAAGGCCTGCGCCACCTGGCGCATGACAACCTGGCTTTCCGCAAACGCGAGCTCCACAAAGCCCGTATTCTGCTTTCAGAACACATTTCCGCCTTCCCCGCGCTATGGCGGCAACGGCAAATGGAGCTGGCCATGCAAAGCATTCCCGCCGAAATTAAAGCCGTAAAAGACAAAGCCCTCCACGAAGTCTTCCGCAAAGAAATAGAAACGCTCGACTCCTCCTCCCGCGAACTCATGGAACGCATGCTGACTTATATGGAGAAAAAATGTATTGGCATTCCTATGAAGGCGGTGCGGGAAGGGACCAGGTAAATTAGAATACAGCTGCTGTGAATCATCATGGGTGGCACTGTACACGCGATAAATCGCGTCTCTACAAAATCTCTCCCTCTTCCCGACCTCCGTTGTCGGTACGGGACTCCCCCGACTTTTTGTCGGGACTCACTTCGTTCGCTTTCAGTCGCTCCCTCCCACACTCCCTCTCTCTCACCCCGCCCACCCCTCCCGATCCAGGCTTCGAAAATGAATGGCCTCTGCCAGGTGTTCAATTTGAATATCGGGGCTGTCGGCCAGGTCGGCAATCGTGCGGGAAACCTTGAGGATGCGGTCGAAAGCGCGGGCCGATAATTGCAATTTCTCCATCGCCTTTTTGACCAGCATCAATCCCGTCGGATTCACCTGGCATACCTCGCGCACCATCTGCCCGGGCATTTGTGCATTGCAATGCAGGCTGGGGTGCGCCTCAAAGCGCGCTGCCTGCAATTGGCGGGCTCTGACCACCCGCTCGGCAATATCCCGGCTCGACTCTGAAGGGCGGCTAAAACTCGACAATTCGTCATAGCTCACGGGGGTGACTTCTACGTGTAAGTCGATGCGGTCGAGCAAGGGCCCGGATATTTTGCTTAGGTATTTTTTTACTACCCCGGCGCCGCATACGCAGTCTTTCTCGGGATGGTTGTAGTAGCCGCAGGGACAGGGATTCATCGAGGCGATCAGGGTGAAGCCCGCCGGGTAGTCCACCGTGGTTTTTGCCCTGGAGATCGTCACGCGGCGTTCTTCCATGGGCTGTCGCAGCACTTCGAGGGCGCCGCGTTTAAATTCGGGCAGCTCGTCGAGGAATAAGACGCCGTTGTGCGACAGGGATATTTCGCCGGGATGGGGATTGGTGCCGCCGCCTACCAGCGCTACATCGCTTATCGTGTGGTGCGGCGCGCGGAATGGCCTTGTCGTGATCAGGGAAGTATTGGCGGGCAGTATACCCGCAACCGAATGAATTTTAGTCGTTTCGAGGGCTTCGTGTAGTGAAAGCGGCGGCAGGATGGTGGGCAGGCGACGCGCCAGCATCGTTTTGCCGGCGCCGGGGGGGCCGATCAGTATTACGTTGTGTCCGCCGGCAGCGGCGATCTCCAGAGCGCGCTTGATATTTTCCTGTCCTTTCACATCAGAAAAATCAACGTCGTAGCAATTTTGGCTGTTGCTAAACTCCTCGCGCGCATCCACAAAAACCGGCTCCAGTTTAACGGCGCCGCTGAGGAATTTCACGGCTTCTTTCAGGTTATCGACGCCGTAGACTTCCAGGTTGCTTACGATAGCCGCTTCGCGGGCATTTTGCCGGGGCAGGATGAGACCTTTGAAATTTTCTTTGCGGGCCTGGATAGCGATGGGCAAGGCGCCTTTGATGGGTCGCAGGCTGCCGTCGAGCGACAGTTCCCCGAGGACGACGTAGCGGTCCAGTTCGGGTAAATCGACCTGGTTGGTGGCGCTGATATAAGCCAGCGCAATGGGCAGGTCGTAGGAGGCGCCTTCTTTGCGCAGGTCGGCAGGCGCCAGATTGACTACTGTCTTGAGCCGGTACATGTGGTAGCCCGACGACTTCAGCGCCGCTTCTACCCGCTGAAAGCCTTCTTTCATGGCGTTATCGGGCAGGCCCACCAGAAAATAAAACTGCCCGGTAAGTATGGGCGTGCCGCCGGCATGTACCTCTACGGCAATTGTGCGGGCATCCACTCCGTGTACCGCACTGGCAAACGTTTTCACTAGCATATGGGGAGTTTTTAGGTTTCATTGCTTCAGCAGGAAAAATAGGTTATCCGCTCCAATTGCAGGGGGAAATGGGGCATTTTTTTTGAGACTATCAGACTAATGTCGTCAACTTAAGCCGATTATTTCACCACAGAGTTAAACGGAGTAAAACGGAGTGACACAGAGTTTTTTATTTTACTCTGTGGGACTCTGTGAAACTCCGTTTAACTCTGTGGTAAAAAAAATATCGCTTGAGTTTTTACTTAAGTTGACGACATTAGTCTGTTACCTTTGCCTCCGCAAATCTTACTACGTATGCACTACGAACCCACGCAGGCCTTTGCTATGGCTATGGACGAAGCCGACGAGCTTAGCCGCTTCCGGCAGCGCTTTTACTTCCCCCGTCACGAGGGGAAAGACGTCCTGTATTTTTGTGGCAACTCGCTGGGCTTGCAGCCCGAAGGTGTAATGGCAGCGCTTACCCGCGAAGTGCAGCACTGGCGCGAACATGGCGTAGAGGGGCACTTCAGGGGGGAAATGCCCTGGATGGACTACCATAAGTTCCTCCTGCCCCAAACCGCCCATATTGCCGGCGCACAGGAACAAGAGGTGGTAGTGATGAACACCCTCACCACCAACCTGCACCTCATGATGGTGAGTTTTTACCGCCCCAACCGCGACCGTTTTAAGATCATCATGGAAGCGGGGGCCTTCCCTTCAGATCAATACGCAGTAGAAAGTCAGGTGCGCTGGCACGGCTTTGCACCCGAAGAGGCTATCGTAGAAGTAGCGCCGCGCCCCGGCGAAGATACCTTGCGCACCGAAGACATATTAGCAGCCATAGCCACTCACGGCCCGCAGACAGTCCTGGTGATGTTTGGCGGCGTGAATTACTATACCGGCCAGTGGTATGATATGGCCGCAATTACCGAGGCCGGCCACCGCGCCGGCGCCATGGTGGGTTTCGACCTGGCGCATGCCGCCGGCAATGTGCCCCTGCAACTCCACGACTGGAATGCAGATTTTGCCGTTTGGTGTAGCTACAAATACCTCAATTCGGGGCCGGGCGGTCCCAGCGGTGTTTTTGTGCACGAACGCCACGGCGACAACCCCCAATTGCCGCGTTTTGCAGGCTGGTGGGGCCACGACGAGGCGCGCCGCTTTCTGATGGAAAAGGGATTTCACCCCATGGCCGGCGCCGCAGGCTGGCAACTCAGCAACGCCCAGATATTCAGCTTTGCCGCCCACAAGGTGAGCCTCGATATCTTTGCCGAAGCCACCATGCCTGCCCTGCGCGCTAAAAGCATAAGCCTCACCGGCTATTTGGAGTATCTGATTCAACAACTCAACGCTGAAGGACATGAGTTTAAAATAATCACCCCCGCCGAACCCGCAGAAAGAGGTTGCCAGTTATCGATACTAACCGGGCCACACGGTCGCGAATTGTTCAATTACCTTTCGCATAACGGCGTGATCTGCGACTGGCGCGAGCCCAACGTAATACGCCTGGCGCCCACGCCATTGTATAATTCCTATCGCGACGTATACGAATTGAGCGTATTGCTACGCAAAAGCCCTAACTTCGTACCATGATCAGGTACCAAAAAGATACCGATAATATCGTCACGCTCATCATGGATATGAGCGAGCGCGGCGCCAATGTAATCAACCACGAGATCGGCGACGTATTTGTGCCGGTCATTGCGCATCTCAAACACGAAAAGTCGCGCGGGGCATTGCGGGGCGTCATTCTCACCTCGGCAAAAAAATCGTTCCTCGCCGGCGGCGATCTCGAATACTTGTACCGGGCGGAAGAGGCGGAAGAAATATTTCGCTTTTGCGAAAAAATGAAAAAATTTCTGCGCGACCTCGAAAGTCCCGGCGTACCCGTAGTGGCCGCCCTCAATGGCGATGCACTTGGCGCGGGCTTCGAAGTAGCGCTGGCCTGCCATCATCGCATTATCATTGATAATCCGGGTGTCAGCGTGGGCTTGCCCGAAGTACAGATCGGGTTGATGCCGGGTGCGGGTGGCAGTATCCGGCTCATGTGGCTGCTGGGTATCGAAAAAGCCTATCCCGTGCTTTCCGGGGGCTTGCGCTACAATCCGCAGGAGGCGTTGCGCGCCGGCATCATTGACGAGCTGGCTACCAGCCGCAAAGACATGCTCGAAAAGGCCAAAGCCTGGCTGATGAAAACCCACGAAGGTCGGCGCCCTTGGGACCGCGAGGGCCATACCATTCCCGGCGGATCGGCCCGCGACCCGCATGTGGCCGCCTGGTTCCGGCAGCACAGCGCCGAACAAGCCGCTGCCGGCCCATACAACCCCGCCAAACAAGCTATCCTGAGTGTATTGTACGAAGGCTCAAAAGTAGATTTCGACACGGCTTGCCGTATTGAAAGCCGTTATTATACCGGTTTGCTGCGCAGCCGCTCCTGCAAAAACATGATCAAGGCCTTTTGGTTTGACTACAACAGCATTCGCTCGGGCATCAACAGGCCGAAAGGCTTTGGGCGGTTTCGTCCGCGAAAGGTGGGGGTCATCGGCGCTGGGCAAATGGGCTCGGGAATCGCGCTGGCCTGCCTCACCAACGGGCTGGAGGTGGTCATCAAAGACATCTCGCGACTCGTTGCCGAACGCGGGCGCGATTATGTGCGCAACTATCTCAACCAGCAGGTGGCGCAAGGCATATTCTCCCCCGCTGAACGCGACACCATGCTGCAACGCGTAAAAACCACCGACGACCCCCACGATTTTTCTACCTGCGACCTGGTTATCGAGGCCGTTTTTGAAAACCAAATGGTAAAGCAAAAGGTGACCAAAGAAGCCGAAATTCACATGGATGAATATTCGATCTTCGGCACCAATACTATTTCTATACCCATCTCCAAATTGGCCGCCGCTTCCGTCAGGCCCGCGCATTATATCGGGTTGCACTTTTTTCATCCTGCGGAAGACGTCCCTCTGGTAGAAATCGTGCGCGGCGCCAAAACGTCGGATGAAACCGTAGCCCGCGCTTTCGACTTTGTGACCTCCATCGGCAAAATTCCGATCGTAGTAAAGGACGACTGGGGTTTTTATGTGGCCCGGGTGCAAAACACCTATCTGCTCGAAGGCGTTACGATGCTCAAAGAAGGTTATCCGCCGGCGCTCGTCGAACACCTGGGCAGACAGGCCGGCATGCCCAAAGGCGCCCTGGCCCTGGCCGACGATCTTGGACTGGCTCTCGTGTTGCACTACGAACGCCAGGCCGCCGAACACTACGGCGCCCGGTATATTCAACATCCCGCCGTATCCGCCCTCGAGATGATGCTCAACGATCTCCAACGCCCCGGCAGGGCCAAAAAAGCCGGCTTTTATGAATACGAGGAAAACGGCGACCGCAGGTTGTGGGAAGAACTCGGCGCCCATTTCCCCGCTCATCGGCCCAACTCCAACAACGAAGAACTCGTGGAGCGGTTTCTTTTCGCCCAGGTGATAGAAGCCGTTTGGTGTATGCAGGAGCACGTGATTCATACGATCCCCGGCGCCAACCTGGGCAGCATCTACGGCTGGGGCTTCCCAGCTACCAGCGGCGGGGTTATCCAGTTTATCGCCGATTACGGCGCTATTCGCTTTCTGGAGCGCTGCAAATTATTTGAACAACGCTACGGCCCACGCTTCAAAGCCCCCAAGCTACTCGGGGAATTGGCCTTGGGGAATTACGAATTACGAATTACGTAATTACGAATGATTTTCAATTATCTAATTATCAATTAGTTAATAAATAAAAAATTCGTCATTCGTCATTCGTCATTCGTCATTCGTCATTCGTCATTCGTCATTCGTCATTCGTCATTCGTCATTCGTCATTCGTCATTCGTCATTCGTCATTCGTCATTCGTCATTCGTCATTCGTCATTCGTCATTC
>JAEUUQ010000610.1 GCA_016787505.1 Saprospiraceae bacterium
CTATGCGCCCGCCGCCTATTTCGTGCGCTTTATCAGCCATGACGATAGCACGACGCAACGCATTATTAAACATTAAATAGTACAACCGAATACCAAAGGGCTATCTGGCATTCTAACCGGATAGCCCTTCCTTATTTTTAATATGGAAAAGTACCTCAAAAGCAAACTACACCAAAATAAAAGAGGGAGAGACACCCCTCCAGGCATCTCTCCCTCCCCTGTAACAGGGCTACCTTGTCACCTTGTCACCTTGTCACCTTGTCACCTTGTCACCCTTAAAGCAGCGGCGCAATCACCAGTGCTACCACCGACATGAGTTTGAGCAGAATATTGAGCGAGGGGCCCGAGGTGTCCTTAAACGGATCGCCCACTGTGTCGCCTACTACGGCTGCTTTGTGGGGTTCAGAACCCTTGTAGTACATTTTGCCGTCGATTTCTACGCCCGACTCGAACATCTTCTTGGCATTATCCCAGGCGCCGCCGGCGTTGGCCTGGAAGATAGCCATCAATACGCCTGTAACCGTTACGCCGGCGAGCAGGCCGCCCAGCATTTCAGTGCCGCCAAGGAAGCCGACAATTACCGGGGCTGCCACAGCCAAAATACCCGGAAGTACCATTTCGCGGATAGCTGCTTTCGTAGAGATATCCACGCAGTGGCCGTATTCGGCTTTGCCGTCGGCATCGTCAAATACTTTGCGGTCGGCATCGTTCCAGTGGTGGAAATCTTTGTCTTCGTTTCTGCGCATAACCGCGAGGGCTGCTTTGAGCTCCGGAATGTCGTTAAATTGGCGGCGCACTTCCTTAATCATCGCCATAGCAGCGCGGCCTACGGCCTGCATAGCCAGTGCCGAGAACAGGAAGGGTAACATACCGCCCACAAACAGACCCGCCATGACCTCGGGTTTCGAAATATCGATAGAAGACATCTTGGCCGATTGCATGTATGCGCCAAACAGGGCCAGGGCGGTAAGCGCTGCCGAGCCAATGGCAAAACCTTTGCCGATGGCAGCGGTAGTGTTGCCCACTGCGTCGAGTTGGTCGGTCACCGTGCGCACTTCTTTGGGTAGTTCGCCCATTTCGGCAATACCGCCGGCGTTGTCTGAAATAGGACCATAAGCATCTACGGCCAACTGTATACCCGTGTTGGACAACATACCTACCGCCGCGATAGCGATGCCATAAAGGCCGGCATAGTAGAATGCGCCGATGATAGAAGCGGCAAGAACCAAAATAGGAATGGCCGTAGAGATCATACCTACGCTAAGTCCAGCGATGATGTTGGTTGCCGAGCCGGTGCCCGACTGGCGCACGATAGAGTTCACCGGGCCTTTGCCGGTACCGGTGAAGTATTCGGTTACAAGGCCGATTAGCAAACCGGCTACGAGGCCTATGATAGTAGCATAAAATACGCCGTTGGCGGTCATCGCGCGTTGCGTGGGGTTACCCGTCTCGTCGAGGTAAAGCGTGTCGCTGAACGTCCATTCAGCGGGCAACATCCAGTTGATGACAAAATACGACGCAATGATCATTACGAACGAAGAGCCGAATTCGCCGATATTGAGCGCTTTTTGCGGGCTACCGCCTTCTTTTACTTTTACAAAAAAGGTACCTGCAATAGACGTGAGGATGCCCACGCCTGATAATACCAACGGCAGAATAACGGCGTTAAGACCGCCGAATTCGTTGGTATTCTCAAAACCTACGACGCCGATAAAGGCAGCACCCAATACCATCGTACCCACAATAGCGCCTACATACGACTCAAAAAGGTCGGCGCCCATACCTGCCACGTCGCCTACGTTGTCGCCTACGTTGTCGGCAATCGTGGCGGGGTTGAGCGGGTGGTCTTCCGGGATGCCGGCTTCTACCTTGCCCACGAGGTCGGCGCCTACGTCGGCAGCTTTGGTATAGATACCGCCGCCTACGCGTGCAAACAGGGCGATCGAAGATGCGCCAAATGAAAAGCCGGTGATAACGGTGATCACTTTGTTGATGTCCCAGCCCATATTAGTATAAGCGAGGAACAGTCCGCCGAGGCCGAGTACGCCAAGGCCTACCACGCCGAGACCCATTACAGAGCCGCCTGCAAAGGCTATTTCAAGCGCTTTGCCCATGCTGGTGCGGGCGGCCTGGGTGGTGCGCACGTTGGCTTTGGTAGCCACGTTCATCCCAATGTAACCGGCCAGCGCCGAACAAAAAGCGCCTACGATAAATGACAAAGCGATGAGCGGCGAGGATGCTTCGGTGTTGCCGCTGATGCCGAGCAGAATGGATACTGCCAATACAAAAATGACAAGCACCTTGTATTCGGCTTTCAAAAACGCCATGGCTCCTTCTGCAATGCTCTTGGCAATGCGTTGCATTCGCTCGGTACCTGGATCTTGCTTGGATACCCAGGACGTTTTCCAGAATGCATACAGCAGTCCGAATACGCCGAATAGTGGAATCAGGTAGTTAATCGTGTGTCCCATATACGAAGACCTTTGAGTTGATTTTTAATAAAAGGCAGCGGTCGCCTCGAAAAAACGCCGCTGGATTTAAGCATGGGCGCAAAAGTAAGGCAATATTTTATTTTGTACAATAAATTGAAGGGGTTATGGCGTGTTTATGGGTTTAAGGTTTATAGGTGTATAGGTTTATAGGTGTATAGGGGTATGCGTTTATTATAAACCTATACACCAATAAACCTATAAACGGGCCTTGAACTTACCCTAAAGCGTCATATTGGCAGCTTGTGCATACTCAAATCAGACAAAATGTCATTTTCTTCATCAATAAATCTGCCTCCCCGGCATTTTTTGGGCTTTGGTATGCCAATTGATTTAGAGCAAATAGCAATCAATATTAATTCACAAATTTTAAAAACATAATTGCCATGACGATATTGCAAGTAAGACCTGCCGTGCGCAAACGCCCCGTAGTTGATTTCAATGCCTTCGACCAATTGCTCAGGACGATGGCCCAGGTGAACCTACCCGCCTCAAATGGCGATATAGGCCAGGTATTGAACCGCCCTGCAGTGAATGTAAAAGAAACAGGTGAAGCGTTTTTTATTGAAGTAGCAGCGCCAGGCCTCGACAAGCAAGACTTCGAAGTGAGGTTGGATAAAAATGTGCTGCACATTGCCGCCAAAAAAGAAGTGCAAGCCGTTGAAGGGGAAACCGTGCGCAAACGCGAGTTTGGCTATGCCCGATTCGAGCGCCGTTTCGAATTGCCCGACGCCATCGATACCAATGGCATCCACGCAAACTACTACAATGGTATCCTTGCGCTGACCTTGCCGAAAAAAGAAACCGCCAAGGAACAACCGCCTCGCGTGATCGATATCGTGTAACCTCTGTAATATGACATTGGGATGACAGACATTATTCAATGTTTTGCCCGCAAAATGTGTTGAATATATAGAAGTGACCCAAAAATGGTTTAACCAATTTAACAGCTGTTATGAGCCTTATCAAGTACAATCCCTTTGCTCCGGCCAAGGGCTTCGGCAATTGGGTCGATGATTTCTTCAACAGAAACATCGGTGACTTCATCGGCGCTGACTTTACGCTCAGCCAACCATCTGTTAACGTGATTGAAACCCCCGACAGCTACCGCATGGAATTCGCTGCCCCGGGTTTGGAAAAAGGCGATTTTAAGGTTAATGTCGACAAAGGCTTTTTAACCGTTTCGGCTACGAAAGAAGAAAAAAAAGAAGATATCAAGGAGGGTAAATATACCCGCCGCGAATTCAACTATACTTCTTTCAGCCGCAGTTTCCAACTGCCTGAAACGGTAAAAGCCGACGACATCAAGGCTACTTACGAAAAAGGCGTGCTCACAGTGGTAGTACCCCGCAGTGAAGTAGCCAAACCGGAAGATGTGCGTACCATCGAGATCGCATAATATAGGTTAGTTAATAGGGTTTTAGGTGTTTATTTCAGGCCGTCTCCAAGAGAGACGGCCTTTTTCGTTGCATCTTAATGATTTTTGCTGTTACTTAGCATGCTGGAAAACAAATGGTAATGAAAGACAAAAACGTAGCAGGCATTTTAGCGCTTTTTTTCGGATGGATCGGTATTCACAGATTCTACCTCGGGCAGGTAGGTCTGGGTATCCTGTACCTGTTTCTCTTTTTCTTTTTCGGGCTTAGCGTACTGCTGGGATTGATAGACGCGATCGCTTTTTTTTCAATGGATCAGGAGTCTTTTAATGCCAAATACAACCGCAACAAAGATGAATGGCGCGAACGCCCCGACTACGAACGCAGGGATAATCGCTATCGCGAACGCGCCGAACGACGCGAAGAACGGGTTGAACAGCGCCGCGATCGCCGCGCCCCCGAGCGCCCCCGCTCCGCCCCGCCTGCCCGGCCAAATAATGAAGCACTCAAAGCAGGCGGTATTCAAAAATACAAGGACTACGACTACGAAGGCGCTATCGCCGATTTTGAAAAAGCCCTTGAGATCAATCCCGACGATGTGGCCGTGCATTTCAACCTGGCTTGCGCCCTGTCGCTCACCGAAGAAGCCGAAAAGGCGTTTTTTCACCTCGACCGGGCGGTCGCCATGGGCTTTACCGATTTCAACCGCATAAAGACACACGACGCGTTGGCTTATCTGCGCATCCAGGATAAATTTGATACCTTTGAAGCAAACGGCTTCCGGCTCGAACCCGGGGCCTCCGCCGCCGAAGTCCAGCCCAAAGCCATTGAAGCTACCAAGTTGGAACCCCTGGGCGCACCTCCCTCTCCCGATCTACTCGAACAACTCAAGCGTTTGGGTGAACTAAGGGAAAAAGGCCTGCTCACAGAAGACGAGTTTGCCAGCCAAAAGCGCAAACTGCTGGGTTGATAGGATACCGGCTATTTTTTTTTGACGACCTGATAATACTGGTGCTATGATTGCTGAAAACCTGCTCTCTTCGATTATTTTGCCGCTGCGCACTTCCGATACAGGTGAAGAAGCCATCGGCTTAATGTCCGATTTCCATATCAGGCACCTGCCTATCGTCAATGACCGCCAACTGCTGGGTTTGCTTTCAGAAGATGATGTGCTCAACAACGACGCCGAGGAAGCCGTGGGCTCTTACGCTCTTTCCCTACCGTCCGTATACGTCAAACATTCCGACCATATTTTTGAGGTGATGCGCCTGCTGGCAGAACACAATCTCAGCATAGTACCCGTGGTTGACGACCAACACAATTATCTGGGACTCATCACGATGGAAGACTTGCTGCGCTATTTTGCCTCTACCGTGTCGTTCATAGAACCGGGCTGTATTATCGTGCTCGAAATAGCCAAACGCGATTATTCCCTGGCGGAAATTGCCCGTATCGTGGAATCCGAAAATGCGGCTATTATCAGCGCTTTTATTACTACCAACGCCCACTCAGAACGCCTGGAAGTTACCCTGAAAATTAACCGCCTCAACGTTCACGGTATCATAGCCACCTTTGAACGCTTTAAGTATGTGGTGAAAGCCTCGTTTTACGAAGCAGAATATTTCGACTCCCTCCGCGAACGCTACGATGCGTTGATGTCGTATTTGAATGTGTAGAGTTATCGGTTGTCGGTTATCGGTTGTCGGTTGGTTCTTATTTTTTCTTTTTGCTAATTATACTTTAGCAGAGCACCGATAACAGACATACGGACAACCGACAACCCATAACCGACAACCCACAACCGGATCAATCCACCAAATGATCCACTATCTCATCCGTTTCTTCTTCTTCCATCAGCCTCGTCACATCGGCAAAAGCGGCATACTGGGCAGCCATAGAAGCGGGTACGGTAAATAAGAGCCCTATCCCCAATGCAAGCGCTCCTGCCAGGTTTACAAAGCCGATTGCGATAGCGAACAAAAAGATCTGCCACCAGTTTTTGGTCACGATCTTGCGGCTCATCTCCATGGCCGGCCAGAATTCCATTTTATAAAATACGATAAAAAGAGAGGTCCAGGAATACGCTACCCCCAGGTAAACCAGCGGCAATAATAAGAAGAATGACCAGAAAGGAAACATCTCAAAGCCTGTGAATTCACCCAAAAAGATGGAGGTGCCCACGGCCATCACAAAGGGTACCATGCCCACTATGTAAAATATGGACAATATTAGCGTAGCTAAAGCCAGAGGGCCTACGAAGGTGAAGCCGGAGAAAAAATCGTTGAAGGTGATAGGCTCTCCGAGCTTGATTTTATGCGATACCAGGTAAAACCCCGCCACAAGCGGCGGACTTAAGAAAAAGCTTGAGGCAATGGCGCCTACAACAGGCACAATTTGGACGCCCATCACAATGAGAAAGAATACGATGGTGAAGCCGACGAACAACCCCATCTGCTTTTGCATGATGGAAAATCCTTCGCTGATATAATCGCCCAGGCGAAATTCGTACCCCTGCTCGATCAGGCGTTCCATCTTCTGCT
>JAEUUQ010000625.1 GCA_016787505.1 Saprospiraceae bacterium
CGAAAACAGCGCATTGAAATACTGCTGATCGCCCGTGTGTTGGAATGCACGAATAAGCTGTTCCGCGCTCCACTCCTTCAATTTGTGTTGATACGACTTCCTGACAAACATCACTTCTAAAGGTAGGCAACTTTTTGAAAATCGCCAGCCTTTTGGGACATTTTTTTAATACCTGATGCTCGAAAGCAGGTATTCCAGGTGTTGCATGTGGTTGCGTTTGTCTTTGCCTGGTGCGTGCAAAAAGCCGTCGACAAACAGCAATTCGCGCTTGTTGGGATTGTAGATGAGGTAACTTACAAACGATCCGCCCATATAGTCATTGACGATATCCCAGATGCCTCTGGCCTCGAGGGTGTAATTGCTGTTTACGGTCTTGATAGAAGTAAACATGGGCAAATCCACGTCGTTGGTGCGCATATACGTATCGGGCAGGGTCGACGAGATATATTGGCGTCCCAGGCTATCCCTGATGGCTTTTATACCCGCTTTGGTGAGTTGCGACTGGTCGGTATACGGTACTTTATACATAAGGAGGTTGCTGCTGATCGCTTCGGTTTCGCGGCGTATCCACATCATATTGCCTTCTTTGAGCGCCAGGAAGTACTCTTTGGGCAGGCGAATATCTGCGCCGAGCCGGCCTTTTACCTCCTCCATCAGCTTTTTATTTTCGCCGCTCACAAACAGCGTGGCCTCAATTTTGGGCTTGTCGTGGTCGTGGATTTTGTTGGCGATAGCCGGGTAGTTTTCTTTAAGTACGTCGATCAACGCTTCTTTTGAATAAGCAAAAACATATATGATGAGTTGCCCGTTGGACCACTTATTGCGGCCTACAAAAGAGTTGAGCTTTGGGTTGGTTTTGGCTTCCGCCGCTCTTTCGGGGCCGATATCTTTCAATATCAGCTGCGTAGTTGCCGAAGTGGTATCGCTCAAATCGCCGATGAGCATAAACGTGCGGAATTCGCGTTGTACCTGCTGATTGATCAGTTTATCGGGAGGCAGATGGTACAAATCGAAGATGGGCTCGGGCTGCGGTAGGATGGGATAGGCTGCGGCATAATAGTATTGCAGGGTATCGCCGAGGGGGCTTTCCCACAATTCTTCGTCCATCACTACGCGCACCTGGTTTACACTGCCGAATGCTACGGATAAAGGACGAAGTCCCTGCCGGGCATCTTCCGAACAAGCCCAGGGCAATACGAACAATAGCCCCAGCAGCCCTATCCGGCTTATGTAGTTGATCATTTTTTTCATTGCAATGTACGGCATTTATTTTCTTAGACAGATGCCGAATAGCCAGGTTTTGGCGTGCGATATCTTTTTAATGTTGGATGTTTAATGCTTGATGTTTGATAAAAAAATATTAAGTTTAATCAAACATCAAAAATCATCACATCAGGCTGGCAATGATATTCTCTTCCGAAACGCCTTCGGCTTCGGCCTTATAGTTGCGCACAATACGGTGGCGCAGCACATAATTGGCGATAGCCTGCACGTCTTCGATATCGGGAGAATATTTGCCGGAGATAGCGGCATGGCACTTGGCGCCCAACACGAGGTATTGCGAAGCGCGGGGGCCTGCGCCCCAGGAGATATATTCGTTTACCTTGGCTGTAGCTTTAGCGGTGCCGGGGCGCGTTTTGGTAGCCAGCATTACGGCATATTCCAGCACATTGTCGGCAATGGGGATACGGCGAATCAATTGCTGGAAAAACAAGATTTGCGGGCCGGTCACCACGTGGTCGAGCTTAAAATCCTGGATAGACGTGGTGCCTTTCACCACCGCGATCTCCTCGTCGTAAGAGGGATAATCGAGCGGCACATTAAACATAAAGCGGTCGAGCTGCGCTTCGGGCAAGGGGTAAGTACCTTCCTGCTCGATGGGGTTTTGGGTAGCCAGTACAAAAAACGGCGAGGGCAGCACATGGCGATCGCCGGCGACCGTCACTGAGCGTTCCTGCATGGCTTCGAGCAGGGCTGCCTGCGTTTTGGGCGGCGTACGGTTGATCTCGTCGGCCAAAACGATATTGGCAAACAAAGGCCCGCGGTTGAACTTGAAGTGCCGGTCTTCATCGAGGATCTCCGAGCCGGTAATGTCGGAGGGCATGAGGTCAGGCGTAAACTGGATGCGTTTGAAGTCGAGATCCAGTACTTCGGAGATCGTACTTACGAGCAGCGTTTTGGCCAAGCCGGGCACGCCTACGAGCAGACTGTGGCCGTTGCTGAACAGTGATATGATAACGGCTCTGACGACTTCGTCCTGGCCCACGATCACTTTTGCGATTTCCTGTTTGAGTTCTCTGTAAGAGGCGGCGAGTGCGTCAACTGCTTCTACGTCAGATTTAAAGTTCAATTGTGACATCTATAGTTGTTTCCGGATGATTTAACTTGGTATAGTCTTTGGGAAAACGCTGCAAAGATAGGCTTTGTTTCAATTTGAGGGCTTGAATTGTTAAATTTATGGCAGGTAGGGGCTGTTTTGTGGGGGAGGGCTGATACAGATGGAGTCTTCCGCAGCTTAGCTGTCATTTGCGGCGGAAAAAATTTCTGCGAATCAAATTGAGTGCCTGGTACCTCTCAATTTCTTTGACTGTAAGGTCAATCTCATCGATTAACCTTTTGTACTTATCTGGGTCATTAGGATCGGACCAGCTTTCTTTCAATCCATTCAATATTCGCAGTGTCACTAGGTGGTAGTCCTTGAAATTGAACAATTCAAAAATTATGGCTACTTGCCTGTCTAATTTGGGCGTATTGGCAGCGCCTACCAGTTCATCTATCAGCTTGTGATAGTTTTGGAATCTTTTATCTTTTTGCTCAAGTCGCTTTTGGGAGATATACTGAAAGAAAGGCAAAATCACACCAATAATTGTTATTCCGAAGCCTAAGATTTCCTTCCAGTTAACCTGAATAAAGTCCCACATTGCCATTGATTTTTTGTTAGTGAACTAAATTTATCTTGTCTTTTAATTCCTCCAAATCATAAGGCGGTGATTTTTTATGGATCATAGCGTGGCAGTTTGGGCATAATGGAATCTAGTCTTTCTTGGGGTCGACCTTATATGATTGCCCAACTGTGTGAATTTCAACAAGATGATGCACATGAATAAATCCTTTGCCAATTTCGCCGTATTTTTCCTCAAAATCAAATCCGCAGCACAAACACCTGCAGCCGTAATGCGCTATACACTTCGCCCTGGCTTTGGGGTCCCGTTCATAGGCGTTTACAGTTACTGTTTTTTTAGCGCCTTCTATATATGCATCATCTTCTTCTAATTCATCAGGGTATGTAATTTCTTGTGGCATGTATTCAGGGCGACAATGCTTACAGACCCTAAAAGTTCCCGGAAATTTCTTATAATTTTCTGCACAATATTTTTCAATTTCAGCTACATCATTTGAAACAATTTTTATCCAAACTTTCCCAGTATAGGCTTTATCATCATATTGGGAGAACGGAGAAATATGAGAACATCCCGAGCGATGTATCATAAAAAAGGAATTCCCTTCTCCTCTCCTCATGTTCAATACAAAGCCATTTGGGTTTTCATTCATCCAATCGAAATAGGCTTGGTCGTTTCCTTGGTCAAATATTCTCACCATAGTATTCGGTTTTGGAAATCCTTTATTATTTCATTTTTTCAAGTATAGCAAACACTTGCTTGCGTAAAGTATCCAGGTCTTGTTGAATAATATCCCAAATAATATTTTCATCAATTCCAAAATATTGATGTGCTGCAATATTTCTGAACTTCTTCATGTCTTGCCATGGAATTTCACTATGGGTTTCTTTTAACTCCTGACTGACCTTTGAACTCGCTTCTCCGATAATTTGTAGTTGCCAAACGCAAGCATCCTGCATCATAGAATTGGCCATGAAATCCTTATAGGATGCTTCAGACACGTAGCCCTGTATGGCTATAATTGCATCAAGGATATGTTGAAGCCGTGCTTTATCTCCAAGTTTATCTTGCATAGATCAGCTCCTTTTCCAAATCAATATGAGGTTTTATGTATTTGGATACTCCGTTGGCTGAAACCAAATCTACCTGCTTGTGCAACAATTCTTCTAAGTCTTCTTTCATTCGTAAAAACAACATTCCGATTCCCGGTTGGTAATCCAACTCAACCAATATATCAATATCGCTCTCTTTGCCGGCTTCACCACGAACATAGGAGCCAAAAAGGTAAGCTTTGAGGACAGGCTTATCTTTTAAATAGGCTTTAATCAGTTGAAGGTTCTTCTGACTTAATTTCATAGCAGACTTCTTTGGTTCCCAAGTTACGGCATTTTGGCCAAATTCTCAATCTCCTCCTTTGGTTGCCCATAACTTCTTTCAGGAAACCATACATACTCCAGCTTCCAAAAAGGCTGTTCCCCGAGCTCTTGACGAAGCAAGCATTTCGTTTTTCACGCCATCACCGCCAACATATCCAGCACCCTTTCCCCCAGCTCTGTTTTGCCGGTAATAGTCAGGTGCCGGGCTGCTTCTTGCCGCGAAATGCCCTTTGTAAATATTCGCCAGGCTATTTCACCGTCGATCTGCACTTCGCAGACCGGCCATAACCCGAATTCTTCTAATAGATCCCAACCGTCATTTTCGCGATACAAATACCAGTCGCCGCTGCCTGGGGCCGTAATGGTGAATCGGATCACCTCCCCACTGCCTGCCGACACCTCCCGGTAGTGGTGAGGCAAGGCCCGCATGGAAGTATCCAAATAAGGATAGTATAACTTGGAACTATACAACTCCTGCGTTTCCCCCACCGCCAGCCTGATCTGCTGCTGGTGGTGCCACTTCTCGGTATATTCGCGTGCGATGTGAAACCAGTTTTCGGACTGGGTTTCGCCCGCCCAGGCGACCGGGAAGGTGGCCGTTTCGTGTGGGGGTAGCGTTTTTAAAAAATCAATATACTCCTTCCCTGTACTTTCCAGCAGATCTATCAATACTGCCGGACTAACTCTCTGCATAGCTTTCACCCAAGTGGCGTTGAGGCCGTTTAGAAAATCCACTAGATCCCGGTAGGAGTTGATATGCTCTGCGCGTTCGCCAAAATAGCCGTCCCGCAACATCGATAAACTCCGGATGTTGCCGTCGAGTAAATGCGCGGCGATGTCTTTTACTTTCCAGAGCGGAGCAATGGTTTGTTTTTCCCAATCAGCTTTGTCAAGCGATCGAAGCAATTCAATCAGTTTTTTGTCGAGTACGGGAAAAAGGCCGATGGTGGAAATGGGTTCCATTTTTTAGATTCAAATATAGCGGTTCTACCAATAATGCGCCCCGCTAGTGTTTACTGCGGCAGCTAAAGCAGCCGCTACTTTTCCCGTTGCCAAGAAACGTCACTCCTTCCCTCTCTCCCTCCCACACTCCCCTCAGGGACAATCCCATACATAGTCCGACAGCGCGTAATTTTTCCGAATATACGCATAATGCCACCACTCGGTCTTGGTGGCCTGGAAGCCGTGGCGTTCCATGGTTGTTTTGAGCAGTTTTCTTCTATCCAATACGGCTTTGGGCAGGTTGGTATAAGAATGGTAAGCTTTTTTGCCAAAAAAATCAAAAGGCGTGCCCATGTCGAATTCGACGCCGTTGAGATAGACGAGCGTGAGGTCGACGGCGGCGCCGCGGTTATGCATGGAGCCTTTTCGCGGATCGGCCACGTAGCGCCGGTCGGGCACTTTTTCCCAGAGTTTCCACTGGATGGGCCGTGGCCGGTAGCAGTCGTACATTTTAAAACCATAACCCTTCGCTTTTAACTCCTGATGGGCTTTGATCAACGCTTTGGCGACGTCAGGCCGCAAAAGGCAGCGGGGACATTCGTAAAGTTGTGTTTCTACAAAATTATCAGTGGTGGCGTATTTCAGGTCGAGCACGATGCTGCTGTCCGCGAGGGCCACATCGGCCCACTCAGTCGTGTCATAATCGGGTACGCGTTTTTTTTCAACAGGAGCAGGCAGGGTATCCACAGCCGGGGGAGGTAGAATGGCAGGCGTTTTAGGCGTCGGCGGGGGCGTCGACGCCATCGACAAAAGCAAAGTGCACAGCCATCTCAGTATCAAAAAATTAAGCATACGGCAAGATAGGGCGCTTTTTCTGAATTTACTTACTTTTGCGCAAGCCTATAATTTCCACGAAGTGAGTCGATTTGATCGTTGGTTGTTGCTTGCCTTTATCGCCGTGTTGCCGCCCGCCTTGTTGATCAACCTGGGGCTTCCGGCGTTTATCGACGACGAGGGCATCCGATCGCTGGTAGCCCTCGAGATGAAGCTGTCGGGCAATTACATCGTGCCCACGCTCAACGGCGTCTATTATTACAACAAACCCCCGCTCTATAACTGGATACTGCTGGCGGCTTTCGAGCTCAGCGGTCGCGTGAACGAACTGGTAGCACGCATACCGACAGTGCTCTGCCTGCTGGGTTATGCGGCGACGATGGTGTATTATTTTCGCAAACACTACGGCCTCCGCACTGCCCTGCTCAATGCAGTGGTGATGATTACCTGCGGACGCATCCTGTTTTGGGATTCGTTGTTGGGCCTCATCGATATTTGCTTTTCGTGGGTGATGTTTACGATGTTTATGGTGATCTTCCACCAATTCCGCAAAGGGAGGTTTTACCAGCTATTTTTCCTGTCGTACCTGCTCTGCGCTATCGGCTTTTTGATGAAAGGGCTGCCGGCGATGGTGTTCCAGGTGACTACGCTGTTTGTGTATTTTGCCTACTGGCGCCGCCTGCGCCGCTTTTTTTCTACGGCGCATGTGGTGGGCGGACTTACGTTTTTATTCGTCGTAGGCGCCTATTACCTGGCCTACCACCAGTACAATTCGCTCGAAAATGTATTTGGCACGCTGTTTGTCGAATCGTCGAAGCGCACGGTGACGCACAACGGCTGGACGGAGACGGTGAAACACCTTTTTACTTTTCCTTTTGAGATGGTGTACCACTTCCTGCCCTGGTCGCTGTTGGTGATTTATTTATTTAAAAAAGGCATTTATAGCGAGATCACAAAGGATCCTTTTATTGCGTTCAACCTCATCGCTTTTTTGAGCAATATCATCGTGTACTGGACTTCCCCGGCGGTATACCCGCGTTATTTGCTGATGCTGGCGCCGCTGTTGTTTTCGGTGTTTATTTACCTGCACGATTTGCGCAAGCAACAAAACGCCTGGCAATATCGCTTCCTGGAGCCGTTTTTCGGGGTGTTGTGCGGATTCATTGCCCTGGCCTGGCTGGCTCCGCCGTTTATGGATCGCCTCGACGGACTGGTTAATTATATTGTTCCCAAAACGGCGTTTATGGTCGCGAGCCTGGGCGCTATCACCTATTTTTACTGGACGCAAAAAGAGCGGCGACTATTACTACTCGCCTTGTTTTTGCTGGTATTCCGCATAGGCTTTAACTGGTTTGTGTTGCCCGACCGCAATGCCAATGACTTCGGCGATTTGTGCCGCGATACCTCCATCGAAGTAGGGCGGGAGTTTGCCGGCAAGCCCTTGCTCGTCTACGGCGAAACGGAGATGCAGATCACCAATTCGTTTTATATCACCAATGCATACGGCGCCATCGTGCGTTATCACCAGGATCCCGTCTCTCCCGACGCCTTTTACATCATTGATCCAAAGCGGTATCCTGACCTCAAATACCGCAAAGTAGCCGAGTTTAAATTGCGGCACGACCAACTTACCTTCGACATAGGCGTTATTAAACAATAATTTTAACTATTTAGTAGGGTTTAGTGCCTTCGGCAGTTTAGTAGAGTTTAGTAGTTCCTCTAAACCTAAACCCCACTAAACCTTTCTAAATAACCGACTTTTATGGCTCTGAAGCTCTCGGTGGTAGTCACCGTCTACAACGAAAAGCCCAATATCCGGCCTTTGATAACCCGTATCAGCGAAGCGCTGGAGGGCATCGACTACGAAATGGTATACGTCGACGACGGCTCTTCCGACGGCACCGTACAGGAGTTGCGCAGTGTGGCCCACGAGCGGCTGGTAGTGGTAGAGCTGCGCAAAAACTACGGACAGAGTCTGGCCCTGATGGCCGGCATCGACTATGCCCGCGGCGAATTTATCGCCACCATGGACGGCGACCTGCAGAACGACCCCGCCGACATCCCTCTGATGATGGCCCTGGCCGAAAAAGAAGACTGGGATATGGTGGCCGGCGAACGCGTCAACCGGCAGGATGGGATGTTCCTGCGCAAGATACCCAGCCGCATTGCCAACTATATCATCCGCAATACCTCGGGCGTGCATCTGCGCGATTACGGCTGCGCGTTGCGGGTGCTGCGCGCCGAGATAGCCAAAGACCTGGGTTTGTACGGCGAATTGCACCGCTTTATTCCCGTGTTGGCGCACGTAGAGGGCGCGCGTATCACGCAGATACCCGTGCGGCACCACGCGCGGCAGTTCGGCCAGTCGAAATACGGCCTCGGTCGCACCTTCAAAGTGATGAGCGACCTGCTGCTCATGCTTTTTTTTAAGCGCTATATGCAAAAGCCTATGCACTTGTTTGGCAATACCGGACTGGTACTCTTTGGCATCGGCGCTTTGATAAATATATACCTCGGCGTGCTCAAAATCCTCGGCCACGATATCTGGGGCAAGCCGCTGATGATCCTGGGACTCATGCTGGTAATCGCCGGCGTACAACTGGTCACGGTGGGAATTGTGATTGAAATTCAGATGCGCACGTATTTTGAATCCCAGCAAAAACGACCTTATAAGGTGCGGGAGAGAAAGGCGGGAGGATGAGAATTCGCGCCTTCCAACCGCAATACGCCACGCGGACAAACGGCCGAGCATATACCGCAGCCTACGCATGAGGCGCGTACTACATCCTGGCCTTTTTGGGCGTAAGCCCGCACATCAATACCCATTTCACAATAGGTAGAGCAATTGCCGCAAGAAATACACTGTCCCCCATTTACTGTGATCCGAAATTTGGATTTCTTTTTTTGCCAAATACCCAGCCATGCAGCCATTGGGCAGCCAAACCTGCACCAGACACGGCTGCCTAAGAGCGGATAAAAACCTACCCCGACCACGCCAGAAAATACAGATCCTATAGCGAAAGAATACATTTTATAAAACAATTGTGAGTATTCCTGAAAGATGCTTTTTCCCGTGGCTACATTTATCCACAACAAGGCTGTCATGAGCACTACAAATGCGAGTATGCTGTGAATCATCCAGCGTTCAATTTTCCAGGCCGTCAGGCTTTTATCAGAAAGATGGCGAAAGGGATCTCCTGCCGTTTCTGCCAATCCGCCACAACCGCATACCCACGAGCAATACCAGCGTTTGCCGAAAAAATAGGTCAGAATGGGCGTGCCGATAAAAAACATGGCCAAGCCAAAAAAGAAAAAGAAGGTACCCAATCCCGAGCCGGAATATCCCTGGTATGCCATTGGGGTGCCCTGGTAGTATGACAACGGCCAGAAGTAGGTGAAGTATATCTCGGGGTGTTGGAGCCGCAAAAGCAAGCCGGGAATGAGAAAGGCAAAACCCAATTGGAAAAACATTACCGAAAAAGTGCGCAGCCGCTGGTAGGGATTGTGCCGGTATTTATAGATAAATTTTATACCCATAAAAAGTACGGCCGCGGTGTAAAAAGCGCCATACACAAACCATTGATCGGCTGCCCTGTCGCGAAGAAGTCTACTAAATGGGTCAAATAATTGAATCAATCCAGCGAGATATTGGGGAAACCAATACAAGCAAACGTAAAAACCGGTGATAAGTACACCCAGCAACCAGCCCCAAACTCCCCGGGCGGTTAGGCCCCGAAACCAGGCGCCATTGTTTTTAATACCTTCAGGATATTTCAGGTATTCTTCCCTGACGAATACCAGTACACCGGCAAGTACAAAGCCTAAGGCCGCAAGCGAAATCGGTACGGGAGCAACTACCCTGCCTGCCGCCCACACAACGAGTACCAGTAGAATTCCGATTCCGGCCAATGCAATAGCGATTTTCTGCTTTGCGGATGTGTACGCGGGTGATGGAACGGATATGGATAGCGATTCGTTTTGCATTGGCTGATCTTATTATTTATGATGAGGAATGCTGCTTATTGAGAAATTGGAGCACGGCAGGCAGTCCTCGTTTTCGCTTGACAACCAGGTTTTTGCCGGTCTGCCGGTTGTATTCAGCTACCAATTCCGATTCGTGTTGCGGGAAAAATTCCGGATCGAAATTGGCCAGTCCGAGGTTTGGCAACACTTCTTCGATCTGCGTACCGGCGTGCAGCCACTTTTCGCACACTTCGTGGCGATAGCGGATTCCCATCAGATTAAATCCCGTTACGGCGCCGGAATGCCGGTCGTAAGCCAGGCGAATACTCTTTTTTCCTTCCGCATGTTCCCAATAGAGGGATGCCCGGGTTTCAGGTTCGCGAGGCTGTATATCCCCATATACCTGGTACTCGATATCAAAAAATTTGGCTGAATTGAACCAGATACCGGGGTTATAAGCGGTGGCTTGCCGGCAGATCGTGTGCGCTACCGTTTCTCCCATCATACGCCCCGTGTACCATACGGCTTCTATGGAGCGGCGCCCCGGCTGAGGTTGGCGTATTTCGGCGCAATCGCCTATGGCGTACACGTCGGGCTGGTTGGTTTCCAGGTATTCGTTCACCAGGATACCGCGATTGATGTCCAGTGCGGTATTTTTTAAAAAACCTACGTTAGGACTTACGCCGGCGGTTAGTCCCACAAAGCCGCAGGGTATAGTCTCACCTGTTGATGTAGTAATGGCCCGGCATTTGCCATTTTCGCCAGGCAGTATTTCCTTTAGTTCGGTTTGCAGTCGCAGGCCAATGCCATGTTCGTTGATATGCCGGTTTATCATGGCTGATTCCTGGGGCGGGAGTACGATATCCCAAAAACTGGATTCGCGTACCAGGAAGGTTACGGGAATATGGCGGGAGTGAAACATTTCGGCCATTTCGATGCCGATCAGTCCGCCGCCTACAATAACCGCGCGATTAAGCCCCCGGCTATGCCGTTCCATAGCTTCCAGATCCTGCCAGCGGTAGAGCCCGTGCACCCCGTCCAAATCCTGGCCCGGCCATCCAAACTTATTCGACTGCGAGCCCACGGCCAGGATGAGCTTGTCGTAAGCGATCGATTTTCCGTGGGCAGTTTGCAGCGTTTTTGCCTCAAAGTCAATATGGCTTACACGATCCCGAAGGAGCGCGATGCGGTTTTTATCCCAAAACCAATCTTCATAAGGCTGTACATCCTTGCGCCGCATATGCCCCATGAATACATACATCAAAGCCGTGCGACTAAAAAAGTAGTCTGCCTCGTCCGAAATGACCGTGATTTCATGGTCACTGAGTTTGCGGATATACCGGGCGGCGGTGATACCGCTTACGCCGTTGCCCAGGATGATTATTTTCATAATGATGATTTCCTACCTCCCCCCCGAATAATCCACCACCAAATGGCAAAACGCCTTTACGCCCAGCGTAAAACCGCTTTCATCGAGGCGGAAGCCGGCGGTGTGGTGCTCGGGGGCTTGCTCGGGGCTCAAGTTTTTGTCCATGCCGCCGAGGAAAAAGAAGAGGCCGGGAATTTTCAGTTGATATTCTGCAAAATCTTCTGCGCCGGTGATGGGTAGAGTAACCTTCACATTTTCTTCGCCGGCAATGGCTTCCAGGGTCGGTAGCATCTTGCGGGTCAATTCCGGATTGTTGAAAGTAATGGGGGTAGCCTTGGTGATCACCACTTCGGCGGTAGTGCCTTGACTTTCGGCGATATTGGTCACCACTTTGCGGATATTTTCGTGCACCTCTTTCTGCACCTTTGGGTCAAGGGTGCGGATAGTACCTCTCATTTCTACAAAATCGGGGATAATATTGCCGCGGTTGCCGCCTTCGATTGAGCCGATGGAGACGACTACCGGCGAATCGGTGATAGGCGACATACGGCTGACTACCGTCTGCAAACCGGTGATAATATAGGCGGCGGCGGTGATGGGGTCATTGCCGCCCCAAGGGCGAGAAGCGTGAACGCCTTTGCCGTTCACTTTGATGTAAAGCTGGTCGGCGCTGGCCATCACTCCGCCGGCGCGGTAGCGGATCACGCCGGAGGGCGTCATCGAGTTGATATGCAAGCCGAAAATAACCTCTGCCTTGGGGTTGTCCAGTACGCCTTCGGCTACCATCAGTTCGGCGCCGCCGCGTTCGCCGGCGGGGGGGCCTTCTTCGGCGGGCTGGAAAATAAAGACCACCGTGCCGCGCAGTTGTTGGCGTTTTTGCGACAGCACTTCGGCAACGCCCATGAGGATCGCTACGTGGCTGTCGTGGCCGCAGGCGTGCATCACGCCCACTTCGTGGCCGTTGTACTCTGCCTTAGCTTTAGAAGCAAAGGGCAGGTCCGCCTTTTCGGTAATGGGCAGGCCGTCCATGTCGGCTCGCAGGGCCACTACGGGGCCGGGTAGGCCACCTTTGAGCACGCCTACAACGCCCGTTTTGCCCACGCCTTTGCGCACCTCGTCGAGTTTGAGGCTTTCGAGGTGTTCGGCGATGACTTTTGCGGTGCGGAACTCCCGGTTGGACAACTCGGGAAATTCATGAAAATCGCGGCGCCAGGCAATGACCTTGGGTTCTATCGATTCGGCCAGCTTGTCGAGCTGGGCTTTGAACTGGGCATCGTCGAGCGGCTTAGCGCCCTTTTTGTTTTGAGCGAAGCAGCTTATAGCACTTACAAAAGACAAGGCGATAATGGCGAGAAGTAGTGGTTTGCGATCCATCGTTTTTTAGGGCAAAAGATAACAAAATTGATCGGACATTGGCTAAGTTTCTTTTGCATGGGCATTTCCTGTTTAAGCCTAAATACCCTGGCAGCAGGGGATGATGATGTGGCTGCCGGCTATGGGGTGACAAAAATCACCAGGTATTCAGACAACAATTCAAATTGCTTTTACGTGCTTACTTCTCGTTAGCCATATGAAAGATCAGGACTTACATATCTGGGTTCAGGCCTGCCGGAAGGGAGATAGTATCGCACAGTACGAACTGTACAAGGCGCTATATGGCTTTGCGTACAAAATCGCGGCGAGATACACGGGACACCATCAGGAATCCGAAGAAGTAACACAAGACAGTTTTTATAAACTATTTACCCGGATTGATCAGTACACGGGTGAATTGTCTTTCCTATCCTGGTTTAAAACCATAATCATTCATACTTGTATCGACAGGTATCGCTCCAAGGTGTCGAAACCATCTATGTTGGAATTGGAGCATGCTGTCCAGATGAGCGAAGAAGCTGCCTCATTCACCAATATTGATGTGGAATACCTGGTAGAAATAATAAAAAAACTGCCTCCTGCTTATCGGTTGTGCCTAAATATGTATGCTATTGAAGGATATGAATACCATGAGATTGCTGAGCAGTTGAAAATTTCTACAGGCGCCGTTAAATCAAATATAGCGAAGGCACGCATGCGTTTAAAACACTGGTTATCCATGGAACAAAAAAGCTCCCAGTATGCGCGATAAAGAATTTGACGATAGCTTAAAACGGAAATTAGAAGAATTCCCACATAGGGAGCCTTCCTTCCAGCAGTGGTATGCGCTGCATCAGCGCATAGATTCCGCAACCCGACAGAAACAGTATGGACACAACCGGTTGTTATATGCGCTGTTGTTATTGCTTTTGCTAAGCAATGGGTTGCAATGGCTTTTGTGGAGAAATACGGCCTCGGGCGAAATAAAGGAGGCAGGGGGTATTACGCATATAACTGATACGATCAGACACATTACTTATCGTTACGATACCATTTATTCTACCACCTATCATAGTGATACGCTTTACTCTGCTGTGGTGCTTGCTTCCGTGTCGGCGAATGAGAAATTACGAGCAGATACTGTTGAAAATGTAACTATACCCACGGGACGGGGAGAGACAAAAACTACCGAAAGCCAAATTGCGGAAGTTCCAATTTTATTTCAAGAATCAATAGTAGCAAAAGAATTTGATAAATCCCTCAACTCGGCGACCGTTCACCAATCTGAGGATAGCTCTATTGCCCCGGCGCCCCCTTCTCTTCCTGCGAAACCCCAACGTAAGCGGCCATTCAGCGCGCCGCAACTGGAATTAATATATGCTAGTGGATTTGCCCCTTTTGACGCCGAAATTGAAAAATGTCGGATTAACAAAACAGGGGTTAGTGCAAGTATGCAAGTGCTTCCACGATTGAGGGTATGGACAAATTTATTATACAGTTTTCCTTCCTTGATATACAGCAGCAATTGGACCCCCGAGGGGGTTACTCCACCTGATTTCGGCAGTGAATATACGCTGTCTCATTGGCGGTCAACCCCTCACAACGTGGAACTTGCCCTGGGTATTTGCTACAATTTACCCTCACGGAATAATCGTTGGCAGCCTTCGGTCGCCACAGGGTTGGTGGGTGCGTATTTACCATCCTACAAATTGATTGCAGTATTTAGCGAGGAGGAGGAAGAAGAGGAAGAAACAAAAGAATGGCGTACACGCATAGATCGAAACACTTCTCGAATCTCTGCCTGGCAGAATAGCCTGGCTATAGATTACCGGGTCAGCAATAGACTATCATTACGTGCTGCTGCCGTTCATCAACTTAAGTTAAATGGAAATCCCCAGCAATGGAAACAAGAATACTATCTGCAATGCAGCGGGGTATTTCACTTATAAGCGCTTCTCATTTTGTACATACATAATTGAAAAACTGATGAAAAAAGCAGGCTTTATAGTGGTGACAATAGGTATCGCCATGCTCTATACCGGCTGTACCAAAGAGTACTTACAAGACGTAAACGACGTATGTTTTGAACGCGACGTACTTCCTGTGTTTGTCTCCAATTGTACCCAGAGCGGGTGTCATAACAGCCAGGATCGCGAAGAGGGATACGATTTTACTACGTATGAATCGATAGTGTCGCATGGCATAACGCCTGGCGACTACAAATCGAGCATTGTATACCAATCGTTGGTAGGCCTGGGCGCCGATCAAATGCCTGAAAGCCCATACGAGCGTTTAAGCGACGAGCAGATAAGCGCCATAGCGCTCTGGATAGAGCAAGGCGCCGACAAAACGACCTGTACTTCAACATGTAATACTGACAATGTGACTTACACACTTTCAGTAAAACCAATTCTGCAGAACTATTGTAATGGTTGTCATTCGGGCGGCAGCCCTTCCGGCAATATCAGCTATTCAACTTACAACGGCGTGAAGGCTACTGTCGACAACGGCACGTTGGTGGGCAGCATAGACCACGCCCAAGGTTATGTGGCGATGCCGCAAAATACCAGCAAATTGTCGGCATGTAATATTGCCATTATTAAAAAATGGGTAAGCAACGGCGCACCCAATAATTAATCTTATTCAACTCTCTTCTTATGAAAAAGTCGGTTGTATTTACGGTCCTGTGCCTGGGGCTATTATTTGTGAGCCATGAAACATGGGCTCAACAAAAATATTTCACCAAAAGCGGCGTCATCGTCTTCGACGCCGAGGGCAAGCTCGATGACATTGAAGAAATTAAAGCGAAAACGACTACGGCAACCTGTGTGTATGATGAAGGTACAGGTAATTTTGAATGGGCGGTACCTATCAAAAGTTTTGTGTTTGCCAGTAGTTTGATGCAGGAACATTTCAACGAAAATTATCTGGAAAGTTCAAAATATCCTAAGAGTACTTTTATTGGTAAAGTGGAAAAACCTTCTGCTGTAAATCTCTCAAAAGACGGTACTTATCCTGTAAAAGTGAATGGAAAACTTACGATGCACGGAGTTACCCAAGAGGTGAGTGTGGACGGGCAATTTATCGTGCAAAAAGGCGTGATATCTGCCAATTCTTCCTTTGACATTGCCCTGAAAGATTACAAAATAGATATTCCCACCGTCGTATTTATGAAAGTAGCCGATGTGGCCAAGGTAAAAGTCAATGCCAATTTGCAAGCTTTAAAGAGCAAATAACATGAAAAAATATCTGTTTATTCTCCTGGCATTGTGTAGCCAGTCAGCTGTTTTTGCGCAGGGAGGCAGCCTGCTGGACCTTTTGGGAGAAGAAGAAGAAACCGAATTTACCACCAATGCATTTAAGTCTTCCCGGGTGATCAACAGCCAGAGTATGGAAATGCTCCAGGTTGGTACGCTCGATTTTCGGATTTTGCACCGCTTTGGGGCTTTGAATCAGGGTTATAAAGAGTTTTTCGGGCTTGACCAGGCCTCGATGCGTATGGGGTTTGACTATGGCGTATTGCCCAATATGAGTATCGGCATAGGCCGCAGCACTTCCAAAAAAGAACTCGACGGATTTGTCAAATACCGCATCTTATGGCAATCCAAGGGCAAGCGAAATATGCCCTTGTCGTTGATATGGGTAAGTGGAATGACCTACAACGGGTTACCTCAGCCGCTCTCTCAACCCGATGTAGAAGTTACCTTTTCGCGTCGCCTGGCATACTATCACCAACTCATCATCGGACGCAAATTTTCAGATCGATTGACATTACAGCTCAGCCCCATTCTTGTACACCGAAATATTGTGGATAATATTCTGGTTCCCAACGACCTGTTTGCCGTAGGGTTTGGAGGGCGCTGTAAGCTTTCTCAACGTTTAGCGCTGGTATGGGATTACAGTTATTTGATCAATCGCTTTCCTGCAAATTTACAATCCAACCCACTGTCGATCGGATTTGACATAGAAACCGGCGGCCACGTGTTCCAACTCCATTTCTCTAATGCCATTGGCATGAATGAACGCGCTTACCTCACCGACAGCAATGACAACTGGCTGAAAGGCGATATTCGATTCGGCTTCAATCTGTCGAGGGTATTTCAGGTTAAGAAAAATAAAATCTAAACAAACCTAAAACCGGTATTATGAAAAATACGCTTTTTGTGGTCTTCCTATTAGCTGTACTTACGGGTATGCTTATTATCAGTTGCGAGCGCGACCCGGTGTATTACGGCGACCTTTACGGCGAGCCTCTGGATACGACCGGCAATCCGGTGGATACGATGGTGTTGACCCATCCCTGTGATCCGGATACGGTGTATTTTGAACAGGATTTACTCCCGATTTTGCGCTCCAACTGCGCATTGTCAGGATGCCATGACGTGCAATCACACCGCGAAGGAGTTATTTATACTACCTACCAATACACCCGGACTACCGGAAAGGTAAGCACTACAAATCCTACCAACAGCAAGATGTATAAATCGTTAATTGATACCGATCCTGAAGATCGCATGCCGCCTGCTCCTCAGCAACCACTCACTCAAGCTCAGATTTCGATGATTTTGCGTTGGATGCAGCAGGGGGCCCTCGACTTGCATTGCGATGCAGCCTGTGATACAACAAATTTCAAATTTGGCACGGCCATCATGCCTATCGTGAATACCTATTGCAAAGGTTGTCATAGCGGTTCACAGCCTTCCGGCAATATTGCGCTGACGAATTACTCACAAGTGAAAGCATCGGTAGACAACGGCAAATTCTGGGGTTCTATTCAGCACTTATCTGGATTTGTAGCCATGCCGTATCCTGCCGGCAGCGCGAAAATGCCTGATTGTGAGATTACTCAAATTGAAAAATGGATCAATAACGGAGCGCCCAACGATTGATGTCCTATTTGAGCTTCAAAAGCGATTTAGTGGCGGTTGCCGTACCCGTAGCATGGCTCAGTATCAGGCGATAGCGATAAATGCCCGGCCCTTGTAAAAGCCAGGCGGGCAATACAGCCCGGTAAGCGCCGGGCGACTGCGGTTCGTTCACGAGTAGCAATACCAACTGTCCGGTAGCATTCCACACTTCGAGGCGCAGGTGGCCGCCTTCGTATAATTCGTAGGGAATATAGGTGATGCCTTCAAACGGGTTGGGCTCGTTTTGACCCAGCGCAAACTGAGGCGCAGCACCCGGTTCGTCGGTGGATACCGGCATGCACACCATGCCTGCCAATTCGGGACAATAAATGCGCTCTGCCAGGGTGCAGTCGAGCACAAAAGGATTGCGCTTGCCGTTTTGATAGGGTGCGATGAGATGCGTGCGCGTCCATTCGGCATCGTCTACGGGGTCGAGGGCATGCCATTGACACAAATCGGCGCGTTGCTCAGGAAAATACTGGTTGTCGGCCAGGTCGGCCTGCATGCGGTACATCGTATAAAAATAAAACATGGCTCGGGCTACGTTGCCTTTGTGGTCTTCGCGCGGCTCAAAGCGGTCATCGCTTACCTCACTGTATTGATCAATATTGGAGCTTGGAATATTGGACGTCATTTGCCCCTGGTAAAACCAATCTTCGGTTTCGTTGTCGGGGATCTCGCCGAAGGCCAGGTCGGCACGGGTGGCGTTTACGTCTATACGTGTAGCGTACAAGTGGTGCATATCGGCTTCGGCGTTGCCTACATCGGCGCCTTTGCCGCGGGGATAGGTGTGCTCGGTATTCAACCCATTCGGCCCGCCGTTCATGAAAGCCCCGGTAGTGGGGTCAAGCGCCGGATCGAGATAAATAGTAAAGCCGGTATATACGCAAGTGAGGCTGTCATCATGGCTGTATACGCGCGAGAAAAGCGTATCGCGCGATTGGGAAAAAGGCAATACGGAGAGGGGTTTGTATACGGTAATGACCTGTTCCAGCAATTCATCTCCCTGCAAAGAAGGAAAGACGGGCTCGTGGTTTTGTCCGCGCAAAGAACCCCAAACTATAACACAGAAGGAAATAGTAGCAAATAGTCGCATAAGCATTTTTTCAGTTCACAGTTCACTACAAAATTGATAAAAATCATAAGACAGCAGCAGGCTTTCTCCCATAAAGTGCTGATTTTCGTCGAGGCGAGCCCGGTGGGCGGCCATCAGAGCTTCGTCTTTGGCCATAAAGCCGTAGAGTGTGCGCATCACTTTGAAAAAACGCCCGATATCGTTTGCTGCCGGAATGTCGGTGCTGCCCAGTAATTGCAACAATCTGCGAAAAGCGTCGGCGTCGTACAACGTATATACTGCCGGGTAGCGAAAGCCGAGGTAGAGCGACACCATCTGGTAGTTGTCGTTGTGGTAGTGACTATTCTCTTTTGTGAGCGGGTGTCTTTCTTTATACAACTGGAGCAATTCGTCGCAATAATAAATAAAGCGGTCGGCACGGCCGGCGACGTCTTTATTTTCATTAAACAAATCGCGAAAAATATCGTATACATACCCGGGCTCCATTTCCATAAAAGCCGTCATCATCCGTTTGGGTTCGTAGCTTTCGCGGTTCCAAAGGCGGCGGGAGTGCGTACTGTGCAGGCTGGCGTCGTACATAGCGGCCAGATTAGAGGCCTCCAGATCCCAGTTTTCCTGGAAGGTGCGCTGC
>JAEUUQ010000629.1 GCA_016787505.1 Saprospiraceae bacterium
CGTACAGTCGTACAGTCGTACAGTCGTACAGTCGTACAGTCGTACAGTCGTACAGTCGTACAGTCGTACAGTCGTACAGTCGTACAGTCGTACAGTCCAAAAACACAACACAATATGAACCATGTAAATCACCTCCTACCTGCGCTGCTGCTGCTTGCCCTCCCGGCTTGCAAGGGCCAGCCTGCCAATCCGGACAACTCAACCGCTACCGCTACTGCCAGGCCCATCAGGACCTTCAGCGAACGATGCGAACACTGCGATCTGATGTACATAGGCATGCCCGCTGACATCAATTCAGTAGATACGAGCATAGGCTGGACGGAGCAAAAACAGAAACTCGTTATTACCGGCACGGTGTATCAACTCGACGGCAAAACACCCGCTTCTGACATCATCGTGTACTACTACCACACCGACGACGAAGGCTACTACTCCCCCCGCGCCGGCATGGACGAAAAGGAAACCCAACACGGACATCTTAGAGGCTGGATCAAAACCGGCGCCGATGGCAAATACGCCATTTATACCGGCCGGCCCGCCTCTTACCCCAACGGCAGAGCCCCCCAACATATTCACCTCCTGATCAAGGAACCCGATCTGGACAATGAATACTATATCGATGATTTCGTTTTTGACGACGATCCCAACTTAGTTGAAACTGAGCGAAAAAGACTCCAAAATCGCGGCGGCAATGGCATTCTGAAAGTAAAACAATCAGGCGATGTGCAAATGGCTTCACATGATATTATACTGGGCTTGAATATTCCTGGGTATCCGCAGGCGGGGCGGTGAGGGCGTGTTGTCGGTTGTCGGTTGTCAGTTCGATTTTTATATCTTTGTCAGTAGTCATTTGTTGCGATAAATAACTGAAACCGACAACCGAGAACGGACAACCCACAACCCACAACCACATGCACCACCAAGGCATACACCACCTCCGGATTTGGCAAAAAAGGCCCGGCAGTGCGCTGACCGAGGCCTCCGATGCCGTCGTGGTGGAAGAACCGCTGGAAATCCGAATAAGTTATGGCGAGCCGGGCAATAGGCGCACCGACAGCCTGGCCGTCACCATGCGCACCCCCGGCCATGATGCCGAGCTAGCCCTCGGTTTTTTGCTTACGGAAGGCCTCCTGGGCAGCGCGCAGGATGTAGCCGAAATACAGGAAATACCCGCCACCGCCGGCAACGAACTCCACGACAACCGCCTGCTGGTATCCCTCCGACCCCACGTGCGCTTCGACATGGCGCGCGTAGAGCGGCATTTTTACACCTCTTCAAGTTGCGGTATCTGCGGCAAAGCCTCCATCGAACAGGTGCGTGCCGTAAGTTGTTATTATCCACAACCGGGACAACCCAAGGTGGATGCGACCGTGCTCAACCGCCTGCCCCAGGCGCAGCGCCTTTTACAATCGGTATTTGAAGCCACCGGCGGCATCCACGCCGCTGCGTTGTTTGACGAGACCGGGGAAATGCTGCTTTTGCGCGAAGACGTGGGCCGCCACAACGCCCTCGACAAACTCGTCGGCGCAGCTATGATACAGCAATGGCTGCCCCTGCGCAGTCATATCATACTGGTTAGCGGAAGAGCAGGTTTTGAACTCGTACAGAAATGCGCCATGGCGGGCATCCCGATCCTGGCCGCCGTAGGCGCGCCTTCGAGCCTCGCCATCGAATTGGCCGAAGAGTCCGGCATGACGCTTATCGGTTTTTTACGCGACGAGCGTTTTAATGTGTACAGTTGCCCCGAAAGGATTCAGGCAGAGTAATGACTTTGCGACTTTGCGACTTTACGATCGGGGGAACTTCTCGTATCTTGTACGTTTATGTTCGCACAGTCGCACAGTCGCACAGTCGCACAGTCGCACAGTCGCACAGTCGCATAGTCGCATAGTCAATTTTACCTATGAAAAATACGTGGCACATTTGTCGATTATTAGTAGTGTATGCTCTTTTCGGGGCCGCTTGCACACCACAACTGAGCGTTCGCTTTTACACCGCTACTGACCTGACAAGGCCATCGTCATACGATCAGGCGAATACCGCCGGCCTTGGCAAACGCGATCCCTGCAGCAACTACCAGGCCTACATTCCCGACACACTGCATCTCGATCATACCCCTATTAAATACATAAGGGTAAACATACACTGGGTGAACTCGAGCGACAGCCTTAGCAATTACAAAGGCGAAGAAGCCAGGAAATTCACCAAAGGCCTGCTGCATGCTGTCAACTACGACCTGGCAAAAAACGCCAAAATGCTGCTGCCCCGCCGCAACAACACGCCGGTTTTTCCTACCCAATACCGCATGGTGCTTGCCGGTCGCCCCGATAATCCCGGCGACGAGGGCATCTACTTCCACTACGACGACGAATTGTGCTATTACGTCCACAAAGGCAAAAACGCCAACCTGTTTGATCGCAAGGTGATACAACGCTACGGCACACAGCTTGATACCGTACTCAATATCTTTATCATGCCCCACCACCCCGATAGCGTGGTTTCTGCTACTTACCAGCCTGGCGGGGTAGGCGTGGCGCTGGGCGCCGCCGTAAAAATGGCCGGCCCCTACGAAAACCCCAAGCTCAGCTACTGGGATTTTCGCGGCGTGCTCAACCACGAAATCGGCCATATCTACAGCCTTTCGCACACCTGGGCCTACAACGACGGCTGCGACGATACCCCGCTCCACCCCCAGGACTGCTTCGGCCCCAACGACCGTCCCGGCTGCGATACCCTGTTGTCCAATAATTTCATGGATTACGCCGCCGTGCAAAACGCCTGGACGCCCTGCCAGATCGGCAAAATACACCAGCGAATGGCCACCGCCGGAACCAAAACCCGCGCGTTTCTGCAACCTAACTGGTGTCAACTGCATGAAGACCGGCATATTTTCATTCGCGATACCGTCACCTGGATCGGCCATAAAGACCTCGAAGGCCACCTCACCATTGAACCGGGAGGAAAACTCACCATACGCTGCCGCGTAGCGCTGCCTGCCGGCGCCAAAATTACCGTCAAACCCGGCGGCGCCCTCGTACTCGACAACTGCCGGCTCTACAATGATTGCGGCGATCAATGGCTGGGCATCGAAATCCAATCGCTGGGCAAAGTAGCCGGCACGGTGGTAGCCATCGGCCAACCCCTCATCGAACACGCCGTCCATGCCCTACAATAGCCCATAATTTCCTACCTTGTGGGAGAATCGCAACGGGAAACCATGAAAAAACACCTGTCTGTATTTGCACTATTATTTGTGCTCACCCATGTCTTTTATATCCAAACCCGGCATGCCGGATTTGTGACTGATTTCACTGGACTGGCAGCCCGTCTGGAGGGCAGCGACTGGACAGGCATTTTTTCGAGTTTTGGCTTTCCAGCCCCGCATCCCGTACTTTTTTCCTTTTTTTATTTTTTTTATAAAATATTCGGTCACGATGGGCTGGGCTGGTACCTGGTGCACTCCACCATGCATGCCGGGAATGCGATGTTGCTTTTTATGCTGACGCTTCGCCTGCTTCGTTTTTTTCGTCTTGACAATGCAGAATGGCCGGCGTTGGCCGGCGCCTTGTTTTTTCTGCTCTCGCCCAATCAAACCGAAGTAGTCGTATGGCGGGTATGCTTCAACTACTTGTTGTCAAGCACACTGGCATTGACCACGGTGCTCGGTTTGTTGCGCTGGGCAGAACGGCATTCCTCCCGAGATCTTTATCTGGCCCTTTTCGCCTTTGCCCTCGGGCTGTTCACTTTTGAACTTACACTGGTAGTCCCCTTTATCTGCACGGCGATAGCTGCCGTGCTGGCCGCCGAGCGCCGCCAACCCACATTATTGACCGGCGCATTGCTCCGGCTTATCTTGCCCCAGCTGGCGTTGGTAGCCTTATATTTTATATTGACAAAATGGAGCATAGGCGTGTGGGTGGGCTACTACGGGGCTGACACCCACCTGCGTTTTCCCCTTGTCGACATTTTGGGCAATTATTTCCGCTACGGACTCAAAACGCTGTTTTTTGTGCGTTTTCTCGAACACCCTGCCAAAGAGGCTGTTTTTAGCGCGTTTAGCCGGCCGATAGTGTTATATCCTGCGCTGGCATTCGTAGCGGCAGCATTGGCGTTTTGGGTAGCGCGTTTTCGCAAACTATCTCCACAATGGAAACTTGCCGGGCTAATGCTCATTTTATTTGGGTTAGCTCTGTTACCCGTTATCAACCTGTACTTCAACTATTTACTGCATATTGAAAACGATCGTTACGGCTACTTCGCATCGATGTTTGCCGCCGGCATGTTGGCTGCGCTGCTGGCCATGTTGCCGCGAAAAGCATTCTACGCCACAGCTATCGTTTATCTGATCATATCCGGGGTAGTATTGCACCGGGCCGTATCCTATTGGAGAACCGGTACCTGGCTACATCAATCGCTGTTGGCCGATTTCAGGTGGTTTGACCGGCCGGAGGTGTATGTACTTAATTTGCCCGACAACTTCCAGGGCGCGCCGCTTTTCCGGGATTTCAACGAAGGAAAACATGCCCTGACCGATGCGCTGCGTTACGTGCAGCGCAAACCTTACGAAGGAAAATTGTACGAAGTAGTCCAATACAACCTGGTAAAAGCTGATGATGGCATCCGGGCAAACTGGGCCGATTCAACCAAAACGCTTCTCGTCCAGTTTGAACAATATGGCAATTGGTGGTGGCGAAAAGGCATCGGCGCTTCTGATTATGAAACGGATAATTATGTATTTGCCAGAAATGATTTGCAATACACCCTTACCTTCAAACAACCCGCCCCCAATGCAGCCATCATCTACCAAAAAGCCGGCAAATGGTTTGAAATAACCCAATAGCCAATAACCAGTTTTATGTACGAAATCATCATAGGCAGCGTTTCGTTGAGTCTTCTCCATGCTTTGCTACCCAACCACTGGTTGCCGATGCTGGCATTGGGTCGTTCGCAGCACTGGAGCCAGTCGAGTACCGAAAAATTGACATTAATAGCCGGTCTGGCCCATGCGCTGAGCACCATACTCATCGGGTTGCTTATCGGCTACATCGGCAATCAGGCCGCCGCCCGTGTGGAAACCTTCACCCACCTGATCGCCCCGGCTATTCTGATAGGCATGGGCGTCTTTTTTATGTGGCGGCACCACCGTCACCACCACTTTCATTTTGAGGCCAAAGGACTTGACCCCAAAATGCCCAAGGGGCGTCTTGTTTTTCTTTTAATGACCGCCATGTTTTTTTCGCCTTGTCTCGAAATAGAAGCCTTTTTCCTGGCAGCAGGAGCTTACGGCTGGCCCTTGGTATTCCTGATTGCCTTGCTTTATCTGATTATTTCCGTTGCGGGCATGTGGACCTGGGTGCACTGGGCTTATCCCCGGCTTCTGCACCTCAATTGGCACCGGCTCGAACACAATGCAGGGCTCATCACCGGCGCTATGCTAATTCTTACGGGTATATTGGGTTGGTTGTTGCATTAAAGCTATAAAATATGGTTAGTAGGGTTTAGCGATTGGGTTTAGCGTTAGGGTTTAGCTGTATGTTTAGTTAACTAAGCCCAATCGCTAAACTGCGCATGCACTAAACCCTACTAAACAGTTACAAAATCAAATTAAATTAAAATTGAGGCATATTCATATTTGTATTTTATGAATATTATTGTTAGCTTTGCCCTTGTAGCGATTCGCTACGGCATCTTGAGCATCATCTACTATCAAAAAAGGCAAATTTCAAATCAGTTTGC
>JAEUUQ010000014.1 GCA_016787505.1 Saprospiraceae bacterium
GCCAGGTAGGCTTCAAAGAGTTTGGAAAGGCTGGTATTGTTCAGCTTCGCATAGTCCTTGGCTCTTTCAATGACGTTTTTGTCGAGCCGCAATGTTAGCTTGGTGTCCATACTTGATAGTTTACGTACAAAAATACAAAAAATGTACGTCATGCGCAAGTACGCTTCACATCAAAATATTATAGCTCGCACCGCCAAGTTTTGGGCATGACCTAAGCTCGGGGGCGACCCCGCCCAAAGCGGGGCGCAAAGCCGGAAAAGTTATGCTCAACTTGTCCCGTACCGACAGGTCGGGATAACTTGACGGTGTGCGGTATATTAAACGCAAGGGCCGCAAAGGTTTCGCAAGGAGCGCTATTTTTACAAAAATGCGTTAAATTGGCGAACTGCAAGATGGAGAAAATCATGATAAAAATTATCGGCGTTCCTTTCGATGCAAATTCTTCTTTTCTCAGAGGTCCGGCTTATGCCCCGCAACGCATCCGTTTAATGGACAAGGAAGGTTCTGCAAATGCTTTTTCCGAAAGCGGTCTGGAAATAAAGGAAAATTACAATTATCAGGATTGTGGCGATATCTATTTTGAGGATACTAATCCCCAAAAAGCATTTGACACGATAAAAAATACAATACATAACCTGATACAAGACAATAGCAAGGTGATTTCAATCGGCGGCGACCATTCGGTGAGTTATCCCATTATAAGCGCTTTTTCGGATAAATACGAGAAACTAAACATTCTGCATCTGGATGCACACGGCGATTTGTACGACAATTTTGACAATAACCCTTTTTCTCACGCTTCGCCTTTTGCAAGAATAATGGAAAGTGGAAAAATCAATTCACTGACGCAAGTCGGCATCCGTACATTAAATACGCACCAAAGAGAACAGATAAATAGGTTTGGCGTGAAAACCATTGAAATGAAGGATTTCGATTTTAATTTTATTCAAACACTCCAATCGCCCCTTTATATTTCTTTGGATTTGGACGTGCTCGACCCCGCATTTGCCCCGGGTGTCTCCCACCACGAACCGGGCGGCATGACTACCAGAGAATTGATCCAGATCATTCATACTATTTCGGTGGAGATCGTAGGCGCAGATATGGTAGAGTATAACCCGATGAGAGACGTAAATGATATGACCGCAATGGTCGGATATAAATTATTAAAAGAGCTGATAGCCAAGATGGTTTAACCTATTCCCCAAACACCCCTACCCCATCTTCCATCAACACAAACCAAACACCCCTCTCCACCCGCAGCGAGACGCCCGGCGCCGGCAGCGCCAACAACTTAGTTTCCATCGAGCGGGAATCTATCAACTCGAATAACTCCCCGCGGCGGCACAGCAGAAAATAGTCGAAAGCCTGGCATTGATCTACGCCAGACAAGGGGATGAGCCGGTCGTATTGCCCGAAAAGATCGAAGACGAGTATGCCCAGGTTGGGGTCAGCAGCATAGATATAGTTGCCGTGGGCGGAGAGCTGCACAGGGTTGGGCCTGGCGCCCAACAACAGGCTGAGATTATCGCTGCGGGCCAGCTCCGCGCCTTCGTGGCCTATTTTGCGCAATTGCGAGGATATTTCGTCAAACAACCACAGATGGTTATCCATTGACAGGGTCACTGCCACCGGGTTTACCGGGCCCAACTGAAATAGCTGGAAAGCTCCCGTTTTATTCAGCGTGCGGTCGAGCGTAACGGCTACCTGGTAGTCGGGGTAGTACAACAATACGTTAAAGGGGTTGCTCGCGTCAATGGCGCCGAGGCGGCCCAGGCGGTTGTCGTTGTACTGGAAGAGTAACTGTGCGGCAGGGCTGTATTTGTATACGCTGTTCTTGTCGTCCACTACATAAACTTGCTGCAGCGGGTCGGTGGTCATGAGGGTGAAACGGCCTTCGATGAATGCCAGGCGGCGCAGAGGGGCGGCGGTATCAGCCGTTTGCGCCAGGGCTGTTACCTGTGCCACCGCCAGCAAACAGATAATGCTAATGCTGCGAAAAAGCCAGGGGTGTATTGCCAAAAATTTTGCCGTTTTCATTTTCAAAAAATTGCAAGCTCATTTGTTCGCCGTCAAAAACGGCGTAGGAGTTGTAGTGAAGCCATTCTCCCAGATTAATATAACGGCTGCGGCCGTTGTTTAGCGTGTAGTCGATGGGCAGGTGGCGGTGGCCGAACACGAAATAGTCGGCGTATTGGGTTTGGAGCTTGCGCTGGCAGTAGGCGACGAGCCATTCGCCGTCGGGGCCCAGAAATTGCCGGGCATCGGGGGCGGCGGCGCGGCTGCGCCCCGACCAGTAGTTGGCCAGGCCGACGCCGAAGTTGGGATGCAGGCGCTCAAAGGCCCACTGGCAAAGGGGATTGGCAAAGACGCGTTTGATAAACTTGTAGCCATGATCGCCCGGCCCCAAGCCGTCGCCGTGACCGATAAAAAAGGTTTTGCCATGGATGTCCCGCACGATAGGCTTGCGATAAGTGGGTATGCCCAGTTCTTCTTCAAAAAAGCGAAACACCCACATATCGTGATTGCCGGTAAAAAAATACATAGGCAGCCCGCCGTCAGTCAGCTCGGCCAGCTTGCCCAGCAGACGCACATAGCCTTTGGGAATGACCGTACGGTATTCAAACCAGAAATCGAACACATCGCCCACCAGGTATATCGCTTCGGCCTCGGGCGCAACGGTATCTAACCAGCGTACAATCTGTTTTTCGCGGTCGGCGCTGCGCAGGCGCGCGTTGATGCCCAGGTGAAAATCGGACGCGAAATAAGTTTTTTTGGTCATCGCCATACTACAACTTCTCCATCACGGCGCCACAGTTTTTACAGGTGCGCAGGTCTTCAGAATCCATAAATTGGCGCATTACCACGGGCAATTGATTGACAATGTCGGTCATCTCAAAAGTGGCCTCGTGTAGTTTTTCGTGGCATTTTTCGCAAAACCACATCAGCTTGTCCATTTCACCGGGTTTGCGATAGCGTTCGATCACCAACCCTACCGTATTGGCAGGCCGCTGGGGTGAATGCGGAATGCGGGGCGGCAGCAGGAACATCTCGCCCTCGCGGATATGAATATCTTCGGGCGTGCCGTCTTCGTGGAAGATCTTGACCGTGATATCGCCTTCTACCTGGTAAAACAACTCTTCGCCGTCTTCCCAGTGGTAATCTTTGCGGCCGTTGGGCCCACCTACTACCATCACGATATAGTCCTCGTTGCCGTGGTATACCTGGCGGTTGCCCACCGGCGGCTTTAGCAGATGGCGGTGCTCATCGATCCAATGTGTCAGGTTAAAAGGTTTGGCTAGCGGCATATGCTCTTTTTTGGGGTTAAGATAGCACATCTTGGGGAGGCGCGAAAAAAAAATCATTCCAGTCGTAATTTTTGGCCAACAGACGTATCAATTGATGTATCACGCGAGTAGCCACACTATGTTTATCCAATTAAACTGCAACTCGATACCCCTGTTCAAGTCAATGTTCAGTAGGACAAGTATCAACCAGACTATTTTCTTTCCACTAACCAAAAAATCTTTATTATGAAAAAAAAAGAAAGGATTGCAATTAACTCCTTGAAAGAGTTGCAATTGCAAATGCCGCGCATCCTGCAATCGGCCAAGGGTGATTCCCGGCTTGCCCTGGCTGCCGCAGCCAACCCTCTATTGGCATTAGAACGGTTGGGCTACGACCTGAGCGACAAGGCCAGTGCAGAGATCGAACCTTACGCCCGCTATGGCCCCAAGGGCCTTGCCCGCCTCAAGGAGTTACAGTCGGCCATCGAAAACCAGCTAGGCGCAAAGGCCTATAGTTTGGATAAAGATGCGCTGAAAAAAATAATGGAAAAAGACAGTAACCCCCAAGGCAAAGCCAAAAGTCAGACACTTTCTCCCCTTCTGGATGAAGCTCTTGACGTTATTTTCGCTCCCCGCCGCACGCAACGCAAAAGCGACAAAGGGCTGGAAGCCCGCTTGGCCAAAGCGCATCCAGCTTTAACGCTATTATTCGAGTACCAACACTTACAGCGTCAGCATCCAGCCTTTGCCAGTAAACAACAATTTGAGCAATTGCTCGAAGGCAAAACCTGGTCGCCCTTTACCCAAATAGAATTTCAATTAAAATCGAGAGAAGACCGCCGGCAGCGAAACGTATAATTCCACAACCACTTACCCAAAAAAACAATAAGTCATGGTTAACACACAAGGTTTTCAAACCGTAGCCCAGATTACCGAAGCCGCCCTGCTCAACATACTTCAGGAAGCGTGGCGCTCTGGCGGCGACGATAGCGGTGCAGGCGTTTTGCCCGAAAGCATCGACCTGCCTGCCGGAGCATCTATCGGCCCGTATCAGTTGGCCGACGGCACGGTACGTATCCCACAGGAGCAAATCCGCATCAGTCTCAACCCCGCTATCAACGGCATCAACTTGATCTTGGGTTTGGAGATCGACCTCGAAATTGCCAATCCGCCGATACCCAGCGCCAGGTTATTTAATATTACGGCCGATGCCACCATTCGCGCCCCGCTGGGAACGGCGCCCGATCCTGGAGCACCGGTAAATTTGGCCCTCCTGTTCGAAGGGCTTCCCGCCGATGCCGTAAGCGTTACGATTACTTCGGGCGATCCTCTAGCGCCTGTCATTGCCGCCGCCCCCGAAGAGATAGCCCATAAACTGTACCAGGATGAGGTTATCCCACATCTCGTACAGGATATCCCTGTTCCGGCAGGGCCATTTTCGATGCTGGCGTCAATACAGTTTTTCGACGACGAAACCGACCCAGCCAGGCGCATCACCGTGGCGTATCCGGCGCCAGGGCAGATTCGCTATAACCTGCCCTGTTATCTGCGTTTTTACAACATCAGCGGCAGTTTCGGCGGCTTCAGCTTGGCAAGTCCGATGGGTATAAACGCTATCGCTCAGCTTACCATGCCGTTTTCGAATACGCCCGGCCATATGCATATCGGGTTTGATGCCGCCAACGCCCAATTAGTAGGTATCATGCCCGGCGCAGGTGTCGAAGGCGCCAATTATAGCGCCAACAAAGCGCTGATCGACCCGATACCGCTCGTACCCTCCCTCGACGAACTCATTCAACAGGCTTTCGCCAATGCCGCCGCCGGCTTTTTTGCCGGTATGCCGCCATTTGACGTGGACTTTCCTACCGTGACCGACATCGAAAATTATATCGAAGATTTTGTGCGTACCGAAATGAACGCCAGGCGATACGTCATTATATGGGCGCCCGAAGGAGAAGTAGCCGATATTTCAATAGATAGCATTACCCCCAAAGTATTGCCCAACGTATTGGCTATTGCCATCAACGCAGGCCCAGGCGCCAATGCCGACGCGTTGGTTGATTTTACCGTGCCGCCCTGCGTTTTTGCCATAGGGCTAGACGACGATTTTATCCTGGGCAAATTCAGCGATGAATTAGCTACGCGATTCCCTGATGGTTTTCCCGTCACCCTGCCACCTGAAGAAACCGATGGCCGCAATGTGCGCCTCGACTCTATCAACTTTTCGCTCATCGAAGGCGCCATTCGCATTTCCGGGCATGTCACTCTGGTTGACGCCATCCTTGACAGCATCGACGTGGGAGCCGGCTTTACTGTTGATTTTGGACTGCGATGGGTTGACAATCCCGACGGCGGACAAATACTGGAGCCGTTTCCTTTGGGCGACCCTGACATAGATATCGATCTTGACCTATTAGGCTGGATATTGGTCATCCTCACCGGATTTGTTTTCTTTGGCGTGATTGGCGCTATCGTTTTTGCCATCATCCTGGCGATCATTCTCGAAATTGCAGGCAGTATCGGCTCCGGCATGTTTCGCGACGCCATCAGCAATCAGGTCACCGGCATTGCCGCCTGGCCGGTTACATTACCCAATATCGGCACGATACAATCAGCTTTCAAAAATCCGGTAGACATTTGCCCAACCGGTATTAAGTTTATCGGCGATTTTATTGCTACGAGTTCTATGGCCCTGACAGCCATCGACTTTTCCAATGCCCATGGTCCGTATAGCATGCCTGCCAGCATGATAATTCCCTTCAACGGCGGCTTGCCGTTGCCGGTAAGCACGGCTTTGTGGCACTTTGGCGATGGCAATACATCTCTTCTGCGCAGTGTTAACTATCGCTATGGGGATAGTGGGTTGTATGTAGCCAAACTCCGTATCGAAGTAAATGAAACGGGCGGTGTGACTACACGCAATTTCACGCCCGTCAGGTTAATCAACGTGCCGCCTGTCGTTACATTGCCCGCTGAACCCCTGCGCGTTCTTGAAGGTGAAACGTTTGAACTCACCGGCCACTTTACCGATTCAGAATGGCTTGACAAACACAGTGCCATATTTGATTGGGGCGATAACTCCAAACCCACGGTTGCTTTGGTTAACGAAACCAACGAAGAACCGCAGGCCATAGGCACAGCTACAGCCGGCCACGCCTATTGCGACAACGGCGAATACACTGTGCGTCTCACCGTCATCGACGACGACGGGGGCGTGGGTGAAGCTACCATGCGCGTCATCGTCGAAAATGTGGCGCCGCGCGTCAAAGCTCCCGAGAAATTGTGCGTACTCACCGGACAAAAAGTGGTGATGCAGGCCACTTTTGAAGACGACGGCTGGTGCGATACCCACATAGCTTTTTGGAATTTCGGCGATTGCGAAACCAAAAACGCCATGGTGTGGGAAACCCATACTCCTCCAAAAGGATTGGGCAAAGCCGAAGCCTGCCACGTATGGCAACATTGCGGACGTTACCTCGCCGAAATCACCGTAGTGGATGACGACGGCGGCGTGGGCAGCGCCACCACCATCGTCAACGCTGTCTCACTGCAAAATCCAAACATGGAAAACGGCTTCCGCCTCGCTTTTGCCCAGGATCAGGGCCGTAGCGATCAGGTGGCCAATGAGTGGATGCCCTACGCAGAACCGCTCGTTACTCTCGATAAAAAAGCACAGGAGATGCCGCGTGAATGGCGGTTTTTTGCCGAGCAATATGTGGAGCGTGAAAGCCGCCGCGCACAAGGCATCGATTTCAGGGGCGCTATCCAGGCCGGCATTTACCAATCCATCTGCGTCAATGAAGGCTGGGACTACGAATTTACAGCCCACTACCACCTCATTGCGCCCCGGCGCACTGCCCAAACGCGTATCGGCATTGACCCTACGGGCGGTGTAAATCCCAACAACCCTGCAATCGTATGGCGCGAATTGGGCCCTTCTTCCAACTGGGAAAATATCACTGTGCGGGCAACAGCCCAGGCATCGCAGATCACACTTTTCATTGGCGGTATCGATTACTTCGGCGGACAAAACACCATTTATATCGACAAGACCCACTTGTGCATGATTCAACCGATGTGCCCGCCGGCAAAACCCGAACCTCCGTGCAAAGAACTATGTATAGACTTTGAGGACCTCAACCAGTTCAATATTCCGGCGCCTGCTTCTTTAAACCACCACGGACTGGCGATCAGCTCGCCGGGCAACCTCTGGACGGTTGACTGGGGCGAACCCGCCGGCAAGCGCAAACTGGCATTTTCAGGCCGGGGTGTCGAGGTCATATTACCCGAAAAGGTGCAAGAAGTCAAAGTTACGGTCATGAATTACGCCGGCAAAGAACTGAGGTTCGATATATTAAACGGCGGCATAGTGGTAGGCATGGTCACGGCCTCCGTGGTCAACGAAGCCAAAGAGGTGACGCTCTCTGCGGCCGAACTCGACGGGTTCCGCGTTTTGGGCAGCCATTCCGAATCAGGTTTGGTGAAAATATGCTATTGCTCAAAACGACAGCGTTCCGCCGATGATTTTAATCCAACGGATCACCATGGCAAGTAAGCCTGTGTAGGTTTTGTATGAAATGGCCAACCTTCATTTCGCCTTTAGCGATCGGGAGGTTGGTCATTTTTTTTAAAAAAAATTCAACTCCGCGATTAATCTTTTCTCTATTGGCGTATTAACTACTACAAAAGGCCATGAGAAACCCACTTCCTGTGCCAAAAAACCACAACCATGAAAGTTAAACATGCAATCGTACTAAGCGGAGGCGGCTTTAAGGGCGCCTTCCAACTGGGCGCTATCAACGCGCTATCACAATCGGCAGACCGGTTATTCCCCGACGGCCACATGTTTTTTGACATCGTAGCCGGCGTATCGGTAGGATCGCTCAACGGCGCTCTGCTGGCCATGCAAAAACTCGACGCCCTCAACGATTTCTGGGTCAAAGTAGCCGTCAACGGCACTAAGGAGATCTTTACCTCTCCTTTTATCGACGCCGAATCGGGTAGCGACGAGCCCAAATTCAAACTCGATATGGAACAGCTCAAAAACCTGTTCCCTGGTTTTGGGCTCCCCAAAATAGGCCTCGACGAGATGATCAAACTGGCTTTTATGGGTAGCAAAAAGCGGGAAAAGTATATCGCCAATCGCATAGAAGAGACGTTAAAACCTCTGCTGAAAGGCAAAAACGCCCTGCGCGGATTGGCCGACAATACGCCCCTACGCGACAAGCTTCGGCAGCAACTCGACAAAAACGCCATCAACGGCAGCCAGTATTACTGCGGCTTCGTATCGCTCGACGACGGCCAGTACCACTCAGTTTTGCACAGCGACTTTACTAGCAATGAAGATTTCGTAAACGGCGTACTCGCCTCTACTGCTATGCCCGTGGTGTGGCCGCCTGTACCCAATATCGGCTTTGCCGGCCGCGCTGCCGTCAACTCGGTAGATGGCGGCATCCGCAACGTATCGCCCCTCGGCGACGTGGTGGCGGCCATCAACAGGGATAACGACCCCGATGTGGAGTACCGCGTGATTATTATCAATTGCAATTGCGGTCTTGGCCAGGAAGATTTCAGCGAAGGCAACGTAGCCCGCATCGCGCTGCGCGCCCTCAACGACATCGCTATCTCCGAAATCTTTGACAACGACCTCGCGATGTTCCTCAAAATCAACGACCTGGTCGATCAGGCCGAAGAACGCGGCGTCAAACTCATGGATTACAACCACCAAAACGGGCAGCGCGCAGCCAGGCCGTTCCGCAGCTTCGAAACTATGATCATCCAGCCCGACGCCGGCGCACTCGGCGATACGCTGGCTATGAACCCCGAACTCTACGAACGCCGCATGGCTCACGGCTATGCCAAAGCCCAGGAAGCGATCAACCAATTCCTGCGCGAACAGAATGCGCAGCCGGTGAGAGCGTGATGTTGGGACTGTACGACTATAGGACTGTACGACTGTACGCGACTAGACAAGAGGTGTGATCTTCCCGAGGCACGGGGAAGGTGACATCTCAACCGGGACCCCCTTAGCCAAGTTTAAACAAATTTCGTAGTTCCCCGTCCGACAATTGGCCGATCCACGTTTCGCCGCTGGTGACCGTGAGGTTGGCCAATTCTTTTTTGGATTGTATCATGGCGTCAATTCGTTCTTCGAATGTAGATGAAGTGATAAACCGATGTACCTGCACGTTGCGCTGTTGTCCGATACGAAAAGCCCTGTCGGTGGCTTGCGCCTCGACGGCAGGATTCCACCACAGATCGTAGTGAATGACCTGATTGGCTGCGGTAAGATTGAGACCGGTGCCGCCGGCTTTCAACGAAAGCAACAAAAGCCTGTGCGATCGCTTGTTTTGAAAATCTTCAACCATTATATCCCGGTTTTTGCGACTCACGCCACCGTGCAAGAAGGGCGCTTCTATGCCAAACCGTTTTTGCAACATGGGAATCAACAATTCCCCCATTTCTCTAAACTGCGTGAATATCAGCACCTTACCGTCATTTTCAAGGGCTTGATCGAGTAGATCGAGTAATAAGGAACATTTACCGCTTTGGCCGGGATCGGGTAGTCCTTTTTTCAGATACTGGGCCGGATGATTACAAATTTGCTTCAGCGCCATGATCAGGTTTAGTATCATACCCCGGCGTACAATACCTTCGCTTTTTTCGATTTTCTCCATCGTTTGATCTACCAGTCCCTGGTATAAAGCCGCCTGTTCGGGAGTGAGCGAACAATACTGGTTTTGTTCCACCTTTAATGGGAGATCAGTAATAATAGTTTTATCCGTTTTTAACCGGCGCAACACAAAAGGCTGGGTGACACGGTGAAAACGCCGCAATACGCTTTTGTTGCGCTCCCCTTCAATAGGAATAGCATATTGCTCTTTAAAATTTTTGGCCCCCCCCAAATATCCTTTATTCGTAAAATCAAAAACGCTCCAGTATTCGCTTAAGCGATTCTCTACGGGCGTACCGCTAAGTGCAATGCGGATAATAGCCGGTATTTTTTTGACGGCCTTGCTCTGCTCCGCATCGGGATTTTTGATGTTTTGCGCCTCGTCAATGACCAGTGCCAGCCATTTTTGTTTCTCCAATTTAGACTGGTCGCTACGGGCCACCCCATAACTGGTCAGCACCAGGTCGGCAGTTTTTGCGTCTGTCAGCAAGCGGCCTGGCCCGTGATAAATGAAAGTTTGCAACCCCGGTGCAAAACGCGCCACCTCCCGCTGCCAATTGGTTAGGAGCGTGGTAGGGGCCACTACCAGCGCCTGACTGCCTGCTTTGAGGTCGCCCGCTTCTTTGAAATATTGCAAGGCCGTAATCACCTGCAGTGTTTTTCCCAGTCCCATATCGTCAGCCAAAATACTGCCGAAGCCGATGCGTGCATTTTTGCACAACCAGGAAAAACCCCGGTGTTGGTAGGGGCGCAAAGTAGCTTGAATACCCGCAGGTAGCGCGGTGAGATCAACCGACCTCAGTTCGCTGATTAATTCCTGTAGCTCTTCTGACAACGTTATCCTGGCGCCTTCATAATCTTCACTGAGCGCGATCTGTAGCAAATCCGGGCCTTTCAAAACGGGGGGGCGGGCCAGTTTATCTGCCAGCGCCTGGGTTTCTTTTTCATCAATAAATACGTACTCATCCCGAATTTTTACCAAGCCTTTGCTGTTTTTTAGCAATTCCAGAAATTCTCCAGTCGTCAGATCGTGTTCGCCAATCGCTATTTGCCATTGATACTGAAGCATCTCGGCCAGGCTGATACCTTTTTTTGAAAATACGGCCCCACTTTGGCTATTCATCCGCATAGAAAGTTGCGGGCGCAAAATCCGGGATAGCGATTTGGGCAACATGACGCGAATGCCGAAAAAGCGTATAACAGGCAATGTTTGCAATAGTACCTCTGCAAAATCGCGCGCCTGATAAGTCAGGTCCTTACTACCTTTATCTGCCAGCAGCCGGCGCAGTGCAGGAAAAAAGTCGGCAAGCAGAGAAAGATCGCGCAGCACTTCCAACCGCTTCTTTTGCCATTTTTCCGAAATAAATATTTCTCTCAATGGCGTTGGCGTAGCCATAGGCGCTGATTTATCTTCCAGCGACAAGTTGACGCCGAATAACTCGTCAGCGATTTCCCTCACCTCCAATATCGGTACGATGTTTTTTTCTGTAATAAAAAACCGGTTGAGCCAAAGTACAATAGCGGAGGGATACTCCCGGGTTTCAAACGTATCGAAAAGCGCCGGCTTGCCTCCGAAAAAGACCTTGTTAATCAGGTTTTCCAACGAGAGATAATCCAATCCGTTGTATTGGTTTACCCATGCTGTCAGGAATACCGAAAGCAGTGCTTGTGGGTAATCTTCCGTAGTTGGGGCCATTTCGCCCTGAGGTGATTGAATGACGATTTGCCAGGTCGGCAACAAGGCAGAGAGCTTGCGGAATGCATCGGCGACTTCTTCATTGAGCAGCGCAGGCAGCCATCGTATGGCATAACCCGACTGGCCGCCATTCAACAATTGAGGGACAATAGCGCTGTTTTCAGCAAGCGCGTGCGCGAAACGCCAGGCAAGCCAAACGGCCCTTAATTCGTCGGGCAGCTCAGACAGGCGCCCGGCGGGAACCCCCGACAGCCACTTTTCAGCTTCTCCAAGATTTACCGTTTGGAATAATACGTTGTCATCTTCATCCCAAGCACTAAACGACAAAAAGCGATAAAAGGGGTCTATATGTATTTCAATAATACCTGCATTTTCGTACACCCGCGTTTCTGCCAAGGTCTCCGTCCGGCGTTGTTCGTCATCTGCCGTTATCTTTTTTGATAAATTCGTCCAAACCTTTTTTAAAACGGCTTTAAAATCTCCCGAAGGGTAAAAAACCGGACGCTCGGATACGATGGCCGACAAATTGTCCCTGCATTCCGGTATTCGCGAAAAGTCGACGCTATCGAGCAAAGCCGGATCAAATTGAAAAGAGCCCTCCTTCACATCGGCTTGAGAAAGCCTCAGATCATCAAGCTTTGTAGCGCCCACAGTCTGCGTTTCGGAGCCGGCATATCCTGCAGCCTCCAATGCCGCCGGCAAATCAAAATGGTGAAGAGAAAAAACTAAAAATGGATTTTTGTCGATCTCGTTGGCTATCAGGTAGATCACGGCAGCCAGGTGTTTGCAGGGCATCGCCCAATCGGGACAAGAACACGAGGCTTCGAAAGTATGCCAGTTTTGAGGAAAAATGCGAATGCCTTTCGACAAACAGAGATCGGCCAATTCCGGTGGAAGTTCCCTATTGAGTAAACGCGCCAATAAATCGGGGTTCTCTACTACTAAACCTTCAATTTGCTTTTGTTGCTGAGGTGAAAATGCGGGTATCGCTATTTCCACATTGTACAAGTAACTCCCCTGTACTTTGGCTTGAATAACGTTGCCATTTATATCGATTTTTCGCACCGATCCGTTATTGGCATAGGTACGCCCCCGAGGCAATCTGTTGGAGTCGCTGATCTGATCAAATGCCTCCAACCACTGCTGTCCCCACCAGGTAGCGCCGTATTTGCCACCGCCGCGAATACCGGTACCGGCTTCAATTGCCGGCTTGGAAGAGCGTGGATACCAGCCACTATTAGAATAGCTGCTGCGTTTTTTTCTGCCTCTCATCTGCATTGATTAATTAGTCTACCAAAATTATTGAACTTATTTATCTTAACACCATCAAACATCAATAATCAAACATCCAACATCTATCCTATATTTACTCCTAATACAAACACCCAATCACATGCAATCCATCCACTACCTGCTCATTGGCGCCCTTGGGGTCGTTATATTTTTCTTCGCCTGTAATTCGCCGGAAGGCAAAACAAACCAACAAACCTCCGGCGCCGATACCCTCGACAAACAATGGTGGAAAGAAGCCGTCGTGTATCAAATCTATCCCCGCAGTTTTCAAGATAGCGACGGCGACGGCATCGGCGATCTCAAAGGCATTATCTCCAAACTGGACTACGTAAAAAGTCTGGGCATCGATATGGTGTGGCTTAACCCCATTTACGCTTCGCCCAACAAAGACAACGGCTACGATATCTCCGACTACCAAAACATCATGAAGGAATTCGGTACCATGGAAGACTTCGACATACTGCTCAAAGGTATGCACGACCGGGGTATCAAGGTTTTTATGGACCTGGTTGTAAACCATTGCAGCGACCAGCACAAGTGGTTCCAGTCTGCGCGCAGCTCGCGCAATAGCCCCTATTACAATTACTTCCACTGGTGGCCCGCTGAAAAAGGCAAGCCCCCCTACCGCTGGGGTATCTTTGACGAAAAAGGCGACGCCTGGGAATACAACAAGGCTACTAATTCGTATTACCTCCACTATTTCGCCGATGCCCAACCCGACCTCAACTGGGAAAACCCGCAGTTGCGCCAGGAGATCTACAAAATGATGCGTTTCTGGCTCGACAAAGGCATCGACGGCTTCCGCCTCGACGCTATTGCCTTTATTTCAAAAGATACTACCTTCCCCCCGCTGCCTGCCGAATACAACGGCCAATGGGGGCTGTATTACGCCAGCGGCCCCCATCTGCACGACTACATGCAGGAGATGAACCGCGAAGTGCTGAGCAAATACAACGTGGCCACGGTGGCCGAAGCAATGGGCGACGTAGAGCGCGTGATGAAGTTCGTGGACCCCGCCCGCAAGGAATTGACGATGGCGTATTATTTCGAGGCCATCGACTTCGGCTATTTGCCCAACGAATACAAAATGCCCGACCCAAAGGGCTACGATTTTTTGCAATGGAAAAAGATTTACGCCAAATGGACCGATGCTTTTGCCCAAAAAGGCTGGGGAACTATCTACCTCGCCAATCACGACCAACCCCGCATGCTTACCCGCTGGGGCAACGACAGCCCCGAATTCCGCAACGTGTCGTCTAAAATGCTGACTACGTTTATCCTCAGCATGCGCGGCACAGCGTTTTATTATTTTGGGGATGAAATCGGCATGAGCAATATCAAGTTCGACCGCGTAGATGACTACAACGATATCGAATTGCTGACCAATTACGCCCAGGTAAAAGCCAAAGGCGGCGACCTGAAGCGATTCCTGGAAGGCATGAAAATCTCCTCGCGCGACAACGGCCGTACCCCCATGCAATGGAACAACAGCCCCAACGGCGGCTTCACTACCGGCACGCCCTGGCTCAAGGTAAACCCTAATTACGCCACCGTCAACGTAGCCGCCCAGGAAGAAGACCCGCAGTCTATCCTCAATTATTTTCGCCAGATGATACAACTTCGCAAATCAGAACCTGTCCTTATTTATGGCGACTGGAAGCTGGTGGATGCCGACAATCCCGACGTGTTTGCCTATACCCGCTCCCTCAACGGCAAGACTTTATTGATCCTGTTGAATTTCAAAGCTACCGAAGCCACATTAAATACCGGATTAAATCTGAATGGCGCTAAAGCGCTGATCGGCAATTACCCCAATCCCTCTACTGATGGAAAATTACGGCCCTACGAGGCGGTGATCCTGGATTTATAGACTGTAGGACTATACGACTTTACGACTTTACGAACAGGGGAACTTCACGTATCTTTATTTTCTAATTTAACTTCGTACAGTCGTACAGTCGTACAGTCGTACAGTCGTACAGTCGTACAGTCGTACAGTCGTACAGTCGCACAGTCAGACTTCTGCGATAGCGATCGTGGCCATACTGAGCCGTACGCCGGGAAGCTCGGTGATTAGCAACCCGCAGGCTTCGAGCGTAGCGCCGGTAGTCATCACATCGTCTACCAGGAGGATGTGTTTGCCTTCCAGTCGTTCGGGGCGGTGCAGGGCAAAAGCTTCGCCTACATTGGCCAGTCGCTCCATGCGGGATTTGCGGGTTTGGGTGGCGGTAAAAGCGCGGCGCGCGAGGGCGTCGGGCAGCCAGGGCACGCCGAGAGACTCCGAGAGGCCCTCGGCAAAGCAATCGCTCTGGTTATAGCCCCTTTGGCGTTTTTTACGGGGGTGCAGCGGCACAGGAACTACCAGTTCGACATCGCAGAACAGTGGACTTTGCTTTAATTCCAGGCCGTATATTTTGCCCAGATAGCGCCCCACTTCCTGTTGTCCGCCGTATTTCAGCGCGTGCAGCAGGCGTTGTACGCGGCCTCCTTTGGTAAAAAAATACATAGCCGCACCGGCATGCACAGGCAGTCGGCCCCAAAAGCGCTCGGCGAAGGGATTGTCGGCTTGCAGGTGAAATTGGGTCTTCGGAAGGCGGTACTGGCAGTCGATACACAGCACATGTTGACGGATAAGTAGGTTTTTGCCGCAGGCGCAGCACAAATTTGGATAAAAAAGACCTACCATCTCTTCGAGGAAACGAAGCGGCGTTTTCATAGCTTTGTTTTTTGGTTGTCAGTTCTCTGTTGTCGGTTCTCTGTTGTCCGTTCTCTGTTCGGAGTTAGTAAAGATAAAAAACAAACAGAGAACAGAGAACGGAGAACGGAAAAAAAAACGTCTGCCTCGCTGAAGCAAGACAGACGCATCAAAACAAAACGAAAAACCAACTTTAAACAAGTCTTTAAGTAAGAATAAAAACTGCTTTTCGCCGATTTTTGTTGCGGGGGCGCGTGTTAATAATTTCTTAAG
>JAEUUQ010000021.1 GCA_016787505.1 Saprospiraceae bacterium
ACCACCATGCGCCGGCAGATATAGGGTATGTCGAATTCGCGAATATTGTGGCCGCAAATAAAAAATTTGGCCGGGTCGCCATAGTGCTGTTGAAGCAACTGGGAGAAATCCTGCAAAATCTGGCTTTCGTCGTCGCCTATAAACGACTTTAGCCGCACGCGCAGGCGTTTATCGTCCGTATTGCGGTACACAACACCGACCGATATACAGGCAATTTTGCCGAATTCGGCGTAAATAGCCGCGCGCTGTTCGTAGTAGGCCGCTATTTCGTCTTCTTCTAATTCCTCCTGTCGCTTGAGCAACTGCCGGCTTTTGTTGTGCCACAATTCCTGCAATTCTTCGGATAATTCTTCATATACAGGCAGGCCGGATACCGTCTCGATATCCAGGAATAAAACGTGGGCAATATCCACTTGATCTATCATGAAAATAGGTTTGAAATGGCTGATTGACGCCAATTTAGAAAAAAAACACCTGGAAAATTAAAGGTGGGGCATACAATTTTTTAAAACTGCCTTCCGTTCAATAGTCGCAAGTAATTCATGCTTTGTTAACCAATTTAAATAAGATATGATACCTAACAGTGGTAGCACCAGCTCAAATCCAATGCCTTCAAACTCTCCCAACAAAGGAGACAACTCCAAGCAAAAGCTCATAGCTATTGCTGCTGTAATCGTGGTTGCCCTACTGGCCGTGAACGCCTTCCTGCTCATCAGCTACAACAAGCGCGGAAAAGTGAATACCGAACTCACCTCGCAATTGGATGAAACTGAAAAGCTCAAGCAAGACCTTGAAAAACAATATTACGAAGCCGTTACCGAACTCGAGTCGATGCGCGGCAGCAACGAAGAACTGAATGCGCTTATCGAAAAGCAAAAGGAAGAACTTTCTACACAAAAGGGTAAGATCGACCAATTGCTTGCCAATAAAGGCAGCCTGGATAAAGCCCGCAAGGAAATTGGCAACCTCAAAGCCCAGGTGCAGCAATACCTGGCCGAAGTTAACCAACTACGCGAGCAAAATCAATTGCTGACCGATGACAATACTCGTCTTAAAGACGAAAATACCAACCTTGCCACCACCCTCGAAACGGAAAAGATGACGACAGCCCAGCTTAGCTCCGACAAAGCGGTGCTGGTCAGCGAAAGAGAGGAACTCTCAAAAAAGGTAAGCATCGCTTCCGTGGTTAAAGTCGGCGATATTCAGGTGGTAGGTCAAAAAATGCGCAAAAGCGGAAAATCTGTTTCCCGCAAAAATGCCAGCAATATTGACCAGCTCAATATCTGCTTCAATACGACCGACAACCAGGTGGTGGCCGAAGGCCCCGAATCATTCTATATCCGCATCGTCAACCCCCTTGGCGAAACGCTGGCAGTAGAGGAAATGGGCTCGGGCGTACTCACCAACAGCTCCAACGGCGAACAAGTACGCTATACGCAGGTCAAAGAAATTAATTACAACCGCGACGCCAACCGCTATTGCGTCAATTGGGCGCCCAGCAACCTGGAATTCCAGAAAGGTAGCTACGAGATTGAAATTTATAACAAGGGCTACCTCGCAGGTAAATCTACGTTTACCTTGAAATAACGGGTTTGTGAACTGTGAACTGTGAACAGTGAACTGTGAACTGCTCCTTGATCTGTTCACAGTTCACAGTTCACTCTTCACACAATGATACACATAAGCCGGGGGCACGTTTAATGTCCACTTATATGTAGCGGCGGGGAAAAATCGCTTGAAAAGGGGGAAATGCGTAAGCAAGTACAACACCTGGCTCATCCACCCGCCCGGTTTGAGCAGAAAAATGCTTTTCTCGAGCAAGTCTATCCGCTGGGCAGGCGTGAGAAAAGTAAACGGTACCGAAGATATAATCACATCTACACTGCCTTCTTCCGGTACTATGCTATCAAATACCTCATTAACCGGCGCTTCTACTACCCTTAGCCTGGGGTCGTTTATTTTTCGCAGTAGCTCGCAAAAGTCCGGATTGATCTCAAAAGAAACCAAACGGGATTCGGGGTGCATCTTCGACAATATGCGGCGGGTTATATTGCCATGCCCCGCACCGTATTCCAGAATATACTGCCGAACAGTAGGGTCTACATGTCTACTGATTTCCTGTTCCACAAACCGGGAGGTCTCGCTAAAAGCCCCCGTCTCCGTAAGGTGCCGGGTAAATGCGACGACTGTTTTTAGTGATTTCCACATGGCTTGCCAATAAAAAACGAAAGTCATCCCAAATAAACAATCCGGGATGACTCTCGTCCATTCATATTATTTACCTTAAAGATCAATAATCTTCTTCTACCTCCTCAAATTGCTCGCGATGCGCTTCGTAGGCTTCGTCGCCGTTTTTGGGCGCTACAAACAAATCCTGGTACTTGCGCAAGCCCGTACCTGCCGGTATGCGTTTGCCCACTATCACGTTTTCTTTGAGGCCCATCAAGCCGTCGCGCTTGGCGCCGATAGCGGCATGGCTGAGTACTTTGGTAGTTTCCTGGAACGAAGCCGCTGAAATCCAGCTTTCCGTGCCCAGCGACGCTTTGGTAATACCCAGCAACAAGGGGCTGGAAGTAGCCGAAATAGCATCGCGGTACTGTACCATGGCCTTGTCATTGCGCTTGAGGTAAGAGTTTTCATCGCGCAACTGGCGCAAAGTCACCAACTGACCGGGTTTGAGTTTATTCGAATCGCCGGAGTCAGTGACTACTTTCTTATCGAAAATAAAGTCGTTCATCTCCATAAATTCGAACTTATCAGCCGCTTCGCCTTCGAGGAAGGTCGTATCTCCCGGGTCTTCTATCTGAACACGGCGCATCATCTGACGCACAATGCTTTCGATGTGTTTGTTGTTGATCGTAATACCCTGCGAGCGATACACCTCTTGTACACCGTTCACCAGGTAAGATTGCACGGCAAAGGGGCCTTTGATCGCGAGAATATCGCGGGGAGCTATCGCGCCGTCAGAAAGCGGCGTACCTGCCCGTACAAAGTCGCCTTCCTGTACCAGGATGTGCTTCGACAAGCCGATGAGATACTTGCGCGTCTGGCCGTCTTTAGCCGTTACGGCTACCTCGCGGTTGCCGCGTTTGATCTTGCCGAAAGAAACCACGCCGTCGATCTCCGATACGATCGCTGGGTTCGACGGGTTGCGCGCTTCAAACAATTCGGTAACACGGGGCAGACCGCCGGTGATGTCCTGGATTTTGCCCAGCTTACGCGGGATTTTCACGATGCGCTGACCGGCCTCTACGTGTTCGCCGTCTTCGATAGATATATAGGCGCCCACAGGCAGGTTGTAATTGCGCAATTCTTCGCCTTCCGGGCTGATAATGCGAATCGTAGGAATCTTCCGCCTGTTTTTGGGTTCTACGATAACCTTTTCCTGGTAGCCCGTTTGTTCGTCGCGTTCTACGCGGAACGTTACGCCGTCTTCAATATCTTCGAATTGGGCTATGCCCGTAAACTCAGAAACGATTACGGCGTTGAAGGGGTCCCACTCGCAAATGATGCTGCCCTTGTTGATCACCTCGCCTTCCTTCACGCGCAAAATAGAGCCATAGGGAATGTGGTGAGTGACAAACTGCTTACCCGTAGTGGGGTCAACCAGCCTGATTTCACCTGTACGCGACAGCACCACGTGGCCTGTCCTTCCCAATTCGTCGACAGCTTCCGTTACGCGAACACCGTCGAATTCTAATTTGCCGTTAAATTTGGATACAATTTCCGATTCGGTTCTCGACAATGAAGCCACACCGCCCACGTGGAAAGTACGCAAGGTAAGCTGGGTACCCGGTTCGCCAATCGACTGGGCAGCAATGATGCCCACGGCGTCACCCATTTCGGCCACACGACCGGTAGCGAGGTTTTTGCCATAACACTTCGTACATACGCCGCGGCGCGTTTCGCAAGTGAGTACAGAGCGAATAGTAACGGTTTCAACACCTATTTCCTCGATGTAAACGGCCATCCTGGCATCGATGATCTCGCCCGCGCGCAGGATGATCTCGTCCGTTTCCGGATGGTAGATATCGTACAGCGTATAGCGGCCTTCGATACGCGAAGACAATTGTTCGATAACTTTGTCGTTGTCTTTTAATGCCTGCGTTTCAATACCCCGCATAGTGGCGCAGTCCTCTTCCATGATAACCACGTCTTGGGCCACATCCACCAAACGACGGGTAAGGTAACCGGCGTCAGCCGTTTTCAAAGCGGTATCGGCCAAACCCTTACGGGCGCCGTGCGTAGAAATAAAGTATTCCAATACCGACAACCCGTCTACGAAGTTCGACAAGATCGGGTTTTCGATAACCGCGCCGCCGGTATCACCCGACTTACGCGGTTTGGCCATCAAGCCCCGCAACCCGCACAACTGTTTGATCTGTTGCTTGGAACCACGCGCGCCCGAGTCGAGCATCATGTATACCGAGTTGAAACCCAGTTTGTGTGACGCCAATTCGCGCATCAACGAATCCGTAATGCGGTTGTCGGCATAAGTCCATTTGTCAATGATCTGGTTGTAGCGCTCATTGTTGGTGATCAAACCCATGTTGTAGTTCTCCCACACTTCGTCTACTTCCAATTGCGCCTGGTCCAGTGTATTTTGCTTGACCGTCGGCGTGATCAGGTCGCCAAGGTTGAACGAGAGGCCGCCTTTGAATGCCCACATGAAGCCCATGTCCTTGATGTCGTCGAGGAATTCGGCCGTAGTGGCAAAGTCGGTGCGTTCGAGGATGTCGGAAATGATACGCTTCAGGTTCTTCTTCGTCATCAATTCGTTGATGAAGGGTACGCTTTTGGGCACCGCTTCATTAAACATCACGCGACCCGCTGTCGTATCGATCAGCTTGTTGACCAATTGACCGTCTTCGGTTTCAACCGGCGCTTTTACTTTAATAACCGCGTGAAGGTCGAGTTGACCTTCGTTGTATGCAATGATCACTTCTTCGGGCGAGTAGAAAGCGCGATTTTCGCCTTTCACTTTGATATCGCCTTTAGAGCGCTTTTCTTTAGTAATATAATAAAGGCCCAATACCATGTCCTGCGACGGCAGCGTAATCGGCGTCCCGTTCTGGGGGTTTAGCATGTTGTGCGACGACAACATGAGCACTTGAGCTTCCAGGATGGCTGCCTGGCTCAGCGGCACGTGCACAGCCATCTGGTCGCCGTCAAAGTCGGCATTGAAAGCGCCGCAAACCAGGGGGTGAAGCTGAATAGCCTTGCCCTCAATCAATTTGGGCTGGAATGCCTGTATTGACAAACGGTGCAGCGTCGGGGCGCGGTTGAGCATCACGGGGTGCCCCTTCAATATATTTTCCAGGATTTCCCAGATCACCGGATCCTTGCGATCGACGAGTTTTTTGGCCGACTTAACCGTCTTGACGATGCCGCGCTCGATGAGTTTGCGGATAATAAACGGTTTGAACAATTCGGCGGCCATCGCCTTTGGCAAACCGCATTCGTGCAGTTTGAGCGTAGGGCCTACTACAATTACCGAACGGCCTGAGTAGTCAACGCGTTTACCCAACAGGTTTTGGCGGAAACGACCTTGCTTGCCTTTCAGAATATCGCTAAGCGATTTCAATGCCCGTCCGCCTTCTGCTTTTACAGCATTCGATTTGCGCGAGTTGTCAAACAGCGAGTCTACCGCTTCCTGCAACATACGCTTCTCGTTGCGCAAAATCACCTCCGGCGCTTTGATCTCGAGCAATCGCTTCAAGCGGTTGTTGCGGATAATCACGCGACGATATAGGTCGTTCAGGTCAGAGCTGGCAAAACGTCCGCCATCGAGTGGCACCAAGGGGCGCAATTCGGGCGGCACTACCGGCAGGTACTGAATGACCGTCCATTCCGGACGGTTTTCCATATGCTGCAAACCTTCGCGGAAAGCCTCCACCACGCGCAGGCGCTTGAGGGCTTCCGACTTGCGCTGCTGCGAAGACTCGCTCGATGCCTGGTGGCGCAGATCGTAAGAAAGCGTGTCCAGATCGAGGCGCATCAACAAATCGCGAACCGCCTCCGCACCCATGCGGGCAATAAACTTATTGGGGTCGCTGTCGTCGAGCAGGTGGTTGTCTGCAGGCAGTGTATCCAGGATTTCCAGATACTCTTCTTCCGACAACAAGTCCATCTGGCTGACGCCTTCGCTTCCTTTAATACCAGGCTGTACTACTACATAGCGTTCGTAGTATACAATAGCCTCCAATTTCTTGGAGGAAAGGCCCAGCATATAGCCGATTTTATTGGGGAGCGACTTAAAAAACCAGATGTGTACCACGGGTACGACCAGCTTGATATGGCCCATACGTTCCCGGCGAACCTTCTTTTCTGTTACCTCCACACCACACCTGTCGCACACAATGCCTTTATAACGAATACGCTTGTATTTGCCGCAATAGCATTCATAGTCCTTTACAGGGCCGAAAATGCGTTCGCAAAACAAGCCGTCGCGCTCCGGCTTATAAGAACGGTAATTGATGGTTTCAGGCTTCAATACCTCTCCATATGAGCGCTCCAGAATTTCATCGGGCGACGCCAGGCTAATGGTTATGCTATCGAAGTCCTGAGCGGGGATATGACTTTTTTTCTTAAAAGGCATATATCAAAATTTATGATCGTTGATCAAAAAAAAACGATTACTCAAATTTCACATCCAAGGCAAGGCCCCGGAGTTCATGCACCAATACGTTGAACGATTCGGGTATACCGGGTTCAGGCAGGTTGTCGCCTTTCACAATTGCTTCGTATGCTTTGGCGCGGCCGTTGATATCGTCCGACTTGATCGTAAGCAATTCCTGCAGGATATTGGAAGCGCCAAACGCTTCGAGCGCCCACACTTCCATCTCGCCGAAACGCTGACCGCCAAACTGCGCCTTACCGCCCAACGGTTGCTGGGTGATGAGCGAGTATGGGCCAATCGAGCGCGCGTGCATCTTATCGTCAACCATATGCGACAGCTTGAGCATATAAATCACGCCTACCGTAGCCTGCTGGTGGAAGCGGTCGCCCGTTTCACCGTCGCTCAGGTAAGTTTGACCCAAAGAAGGTAAACCTGCTTTGACAATATTCTCTTCGATCTCGTCGCGGCTGGCGCCGTCAAAAATCGGAGTAGCAAACTTAACTCCCATTTTTTCGCCTGCCCAGCCCAATACGGTTTCAAAAATCTGCCCCAGGTTCATACGCGAAGGTACGCCCAGCGGGTTGAGCACGATATCTACAGCAGTGCCGTCTTCGAGGAAAGGCATATCTTCTATACGCACGATTTTAGAAACAATACCCTTGTTGCCGTGGCGGCCGGCCAGTTTGTCACCCACTTTGAGCTTGCGCTTTTTGGCGAGGTAAACCTTCGCCAGTTTGAGCACGCCCGCGGGCAACTCGTCGCCGATGCTGATATTGAATTTTTCGCGTTTGTAGCGACCCACTTCCTCATTCACCTTGATGCTGTAGTTGTGCAGCAAACGGGCGATAAGCTCGTTTTTCTTCTGGTCGTCGGTCCAGTTGGTATAATCCACCACGCCGTAATCCAGCTCGCGGAGTAATTCCTGCGTATACTTGGCGCCTTTAGGAATCATCGGTTCGCCATAGATACTCTTCACACCCTGCGACGACTTATCGCGCACCAGGAGTATGAGTTTGTCCATCAGCACCGTCTTGAGCTCGTTGAGGGCAATTTTATGCTGGTCGTCGAGCTTGGTGAGCTGGTCTTTTTCCTGGTTTTTCTTAACGTTGTCTTTTTTGGCGCGGGCAAAAAGCTGTTTGTCGATCACCACACCCTGAATTGAGGGGGGCGCCTTCAGCGAAGCATCCTTCACGTCGCCGGCTTTGTCGCCAAAAATAGCGCGCAGCAGCTTTTCTTCGGGCGTCGGGTCCGATTCGCCTTTGGGGGTGATTTTGCCGATAAGGATATCGCCTTCCTTCACCCAGGCGCCAATGCGGATGATGCCGTATTCGTCGAGGTCTTTGGTAGCCTCTTCGCTCACATTGGGAATATCGTTGGTCAGTTCTTCTTCGCCCAGTTTGGTATCGCGCACATCGAGTTCGAAGTGTTCGATATGCAGCGACGTAAAGACGTCTTCGCGAACTACGCGTTCAGAAATAACGATAGCATCTTCAAAGTTATACCCTTTCCAGGGCATGAAGGCCACCTTGAGGTTTTGGCCAAGCGCCAGTTCACCTTTATCGGTAGCGTAACCGTCGCAAAGAATCTGTCCTTTTCCAACGCGATCGCCCTTGCGAACGATAGGCTTCAGGTTGATACAAGTACCCTGGTTGGTTCGCAGGAACTTGGTGAGTACATACACCTTTCTGCTATCTTCAAAAGAGATCAGTTGTTCTTCATCTGTGCGGTCGTAGCGGATGTGGATTTCGGTAGCGTCTACGTATTCTACCACGCCGTCGCCTTCTGCGTTAATCAGCATTCGCGAGTCGCGGGCTACTTTTCCTTCCAGACCGGTGCCCACGATAGGCGATGAAGGCCGGATGAGGGGCACTGCCTGGCGTTGCATGTTAGAGCCCATGAGTGCGCGGTTGGCGTCGTCGTTTTCGAGGAACGGAATCAGCGATGCCGAAACGCCCACGATCTGATTGGGCGCCACGTCCATGAATTCGATTTCATCGGGCATAAGTACCGGAAAATCGCCGTGATCGCGGCATTTCACCCTATCGTCCACAAAAGACCCCACATCGTTAAGCGGGGCGTTGGCCTGAGCAATCTTTTTGTGGTCTTCGCCTTCTGCCGACAGATAAATCACATCGCCTTGTACGTCTACCTGGCCGCTCAGCACCGAGCGATAAGGGGTTTCGAGGAAACCCATCTTATTAACCTTGGCGTGTACGCACAGCGTAGAGATCAGACCGATATTGGGGCCTTCCGGCGTTTCAATCGTACAGAGGCGTCCGTAGTGCGAATAGTGTACGTCGCGTACTTCGAAGCCGGCGCGTTCTCTCGAGAGGCCTCCGGGGCCCAGGGCGGAAATACGGCGTTTGTGCGTAATTTCCGACAGGGGGTTGGTTTGGTCGAGGAACTGCGACAACTGGCTCGTTCCGAAAAATGAATTAATCACCGACGAGAGCGTACGAGCATTGATCAGGTCGACCGGCGTAAACACCTCGTTATCGCGCACATTCATACGTTCGCGGATCGTACGGGCCATACGGGCAAGTCCCACGCCGAATTGGGCGTAGAGTTGCTCGCCGACTGTGCGTACGCGGCGGTTGCTGAGGTGGTCGATATCGTCGATTTCAGCCTTCTGATTCATCAGGCGAACCAGATACTGGATAATTGCGATGATATCCTCTTTCGTGAGTACCAGTACTTCCTCAGAAATATCCAGTTCGAGTTTGCGGTTGATCTTATAGCGGCCTACCTCGCCTAGGTTATACCTTTTATCAGAGAAAAAGAGTTTCTCGATAATACCTCTTGCCGTTTCTTCGTCGGGTGGGTCGGTACCGCGCAACTGGCGATAAATATGTGTAACAGCCTCGATTTCCGAGCTGGAGGGGTCCTTTTGCAGTGTGTTGAAGATAATCGAATAATCCATTTCGATATCTTCCTTCTGCAGGATCACCGTATTCATACCTGCCTGCAGGATGAGTTCGATATTATCTTCGTCGAGCACCACATCGCGTTCGAGGATAATCTCGTTGCGTTCGATAGTGACCACCTCGCCGGTATCCTCATCCACAAAGTCTTCGGTCCAACTGCGCAATACGCGGGCGGCGAGTTTGCGGCCAATAGCATTTTCGAGCACATCGCGGGTAGCGGGCACTTCAACGGCCAGGCCGAAAATATCGAGAATAGCCTTATCAGTATCGTAGCCGATAGCGCGCAGGAGCGTAGTTACGGGGAACTTCTTCTTGCGGTCGATATAGGCATACATCACCGTATTAATATCGGTAGCAAATTCCATCCAGGCGCCCTTAAATGGGATTACGCGGGCGGAATATATCTTGGTGCCGTTGGGGTGGAACGTTTGCCCGAAAAACACACCGGGAGAGCGGTGTAATTGCGAGACAATCACGCGTTCGGCGCCATTGATCACGAACGTACCCTTGGGCGTCATATAGGGGATATTGCCCAGGAATACATCTTGAATAATCGTTTGGAAATCGACGTGTTCTTCGTCGTTACAGGACAAGCGGAGCTTGGCCTTCAGTGGTACACTGTATGTAAGACCGCGCTGCATACACTCTTCGATAGTATAACGGGGCGGGTCGATGAAATAATCCAGGAATTCGAGTACGAAAATATTCCTGGCGTCAACAATGGGGAAATTTTCCTGAAACACCTTATAAAGCCCTTCATTCATTCTGTTTTCAGGGGTTGTTTCCAGTTGGAAAAACTCCTGGAAGGACTTGAGTTGTATCTCGAGCAGATCGGGATACTGCGGGGCTAGCTTAATCTTGCCAAAATGAACCCGCTTGCTTTCGGCAGTTTGAACACCGTTGGATGTCATTTGCGCTTTGAGTTTAAATGAAGACTGAAAAGCTTTCCTTTGTCAGTCGGTTACTACAGGCTTCTCATGCATGCAGAATAAGTACTCATCTATACGACGATAGGCTTAGAGAGTTGGCAGCAACTCGCTAAGCCTTGATAGGCCAGAGAACGGCGGGCTGCCGCTCTCTGGCCGACAAGTAGGCATTACTTAACCTCGACAGAAGCGCCTACTTCTTCGAGTTTAGACTTAGCGTTTTCAGCATCTTCTTTGGAAACGCCAGTCATTACCACGCTGGGAGCGCCGTCAACGAGGTCTTTGGCTTCTTTCAGACCCAGGTTGAGCAGGTCTTTAACGGCCTTAACCACTTTGAGTTTCTCCGCGCCGGCTGAAGTGAGGTGTACATCGAACTCAGTTTGTTCAACTACTGCGGCGCCGCCGCCGTCGCCGCCGCCTGCAGGTGCAGCGTAAGCTACAGCTGCTGCTGCGGGTTCAATGCCGTACTCATCTTTCAATATTTTGGCTAGCTCATTTACTTCTTTCACGGAAAGGTTTACAAGCTGCTCAGCAAATGCCTTCAAATCTGCCATTGTAAATGGATTTTAAAATTTTGATCAATGCAATAGAAACATCTATGTGCGAAATGACTTGGAAGCCAAATCTATTTGTCGCCGCGGTCTTCGAGCGTCTGGAGGAGGCCCATAAGGGTAGTTCCTCCTGATTGCAGCGCGCTGACCACATTGCGAGCGGGCGATTGCAGCAGGCCGATAATCTCACCCACAAGTTCTTCTTTCGACTTGAGTCTGATAAGATCTTCGAGCTGGTCGTCGCCGATAAAAACTGCCGTATCGATATACGCGGCTTTGAGCACCGGCCTTTCAGCGTCCTTGCGGAAATCCTTTATCAGGCGGGCAGGTACGTTGGCCGTATCTGTAAACAAAATTGCGGTAGGGCCTGCCAACACGGCGAAGAGGGGCTCGTAGCCTTTTTCTTGTGGTAAAGCCTCCAGCGCTTTTTGCGCCAGCGTATTTTTCACCACCTTCATCTCAACGCCCCGCTCGAAGCAAAGCCTTCTGAATTTATTGACCTGTTCTACCGTAAGGGTGGAAGAGTCGGCAAGGTAAAAGAAATCCGTATTGCTGAATTTTTCCTTCAACGCCTCTATGGTAGCTGTCTTTTCTGCTTTAGTCATGGTGTGCTTGCGTTTTAAAAAAGCTTACCTAACAATTTTAGCATCGATCTTAATACCGGGGCTCATTGTGCTGGCCACCGTGATCGACCTCATATAAATACCTTTGGCCGAAGAAGGCTTGAGTCTTACCAGTGTAGAGAGAAACTCGCTGGCGTTGTCTACCAATTTATCCGGCGTGAAAGAAACCCTGCCTATCGAAGAGTGTACGATACCGTATTTATCAACACGGAAAGCTATCTTACCGCTCTTGATATCGTCTACGGCGGCGCCCACATCCTGGGTTACCGTACCGGTTTTAGGGTTAGGCATCAGGCCGCGGGGGCCCAAAATGCGGCCTACGCGGCCTACTTTAGCCATCACCTGCGGCATAGCGATAACCACATCTACATCGGTCCATCCTTCGGCAACCTTATTAATAAGGTCGTCAAGGCCGACATAATCGGCGCCGGCAGCTTTTGCCTCTTCCTCCTTGTCGGGTGTACAGAAAACGAGTACGCGTTTTACCTTACCAGTACCATGTGGCAAAGAAACGGTACCGCGCAGCGCCTGGTCTGCTTTTCTCGGGTCGATACCCAAGCGGACGTGAAGGTCTACCGAGGCGTCAAATTTGGCAATGTTGACATCTTTGACCAGCTTCATCGCCTCTTCGAGGTTGTGTAGCTTGGTAGTGTCCACTTTGCCGTTTACTGCCTGGCGTTTTTTAGTTGCTTTACGCGACATTGTTCAACGTTTTGAGGTGAATAACATCCTTCTGTGAAAAGGACTCCCTACTATCAAAGTGAGATAAATACTTATTATTCGGCTTCGCCACCCCAGGGAGGCGTACCGGCAACCGTGATACCCATGCTGCGTGCCGTACCGGCCACCATTCTCATGGCAGAATCCAGGGTAAAGCAGTTGAGGTCGGGCATCTTGTCTTCAGCGATATCTTTTACCTGATCCCAGGTAACCGAACCGACTTTTTTGCGGTTGGGCTCGGGCGATCCTGACTTGAGTTTGGAGGCTTCCAAAAGTTGGATAGCTGCCGGCGGTGTTTTGATGACAAAGTCGAACGACTTGTCTTTGTACACCGAAATCAGTACAGGAAGGATCTTACCCGGTTTGTCTTGCGTAACGGCATTAAAGCGTTTGCAAAACTCCATGATATTCACGCCCTTAGAGCCGAGTGCGGGGCCGATGGGCGGTGCGGGGTTAGCCTGTGCGCCTTTGACCTGTAGCTTGATAAAAACTTCTATTTCCTTCGCCATTGTTTGTGCATTTTCGTACCACGGCTACCTCGCTTCAGGGAAGCTATTCCGGTAAACCCGGAACAAAAGCGCGTAGCGCGCTTGTGCTATCAAGATTGTTTTTCTACTTGCATGAAATTGAGTTCGACCTCTGTTCCGCGGCCGAAAATCTTTACGATCACCTTCAGCTTTTTCTTCTCTTCGTTCACTTCCTGGATATCGCCCACAAATTCGCTGAAGGGCCCGTCAATAATCTTCACGGTTTCACCCACGATAAAGGGTTCTATCAGCGATTCTCCGGCATCCTGCGATTCATCCACCTTGCCCAGCATCCTGTTGGCTTCAGAAGCCTTCATTGGAATCGGGCTGTTTTTACCCAAAAAGTGGATCACATTGGGTACATTGGCGATCACCTGAACCACTTCCGCGGTTAACTTGCCCGGTAATGCCTCAATGAGGATATAGCCGGGCAAAATATTTCTTTCGGAAATGACCTTCTTGCCATTCCGGATTTTGTACACCTTTTCAGTAGGAACGATTACCTGCGAGATAAAATCATCCCAGCCCGAACGCTGAATCTCCAGTTCTATCCTCTCCTTGATCTTTCGTTCTTTCCCACTAATTACCCTGAGAGAATACCATCTTTTTTCTTCAGACATCAGTCTTAATTTATTACAGCCCGTAGATCAGGTCGGTGATCTGTTTGGACGCCAGGTCCATCACTAAAATGAGCAGGGACAAGATTACGGCTGCCACTACAACAACAATCGTGCTGCTTTGAAGGTTCGCCCAGCTCGGCCAGGTCACCTTGTGTAGTAACTCGTTATAACTTTCCTTGAGGTACAATTTGATCCTTTCCATTGTTGCGGTTTATCATCGCTAAGGATGCGATCTTTTAGTTTAAATTTGCAGGGGAGACAGGAATCGAACCCGCAGCCTACGGTTTTGGAGACCGTCGCTCTACCAATTGAGCTACTCCCCTAAGCATCTTACCTTCTAATACAGGAAAGATTAAGCATCCCTTTCGAGATGCTTAACCTTTGTTTATCGTAAGTTTACGACTAAGCCCGGGCTTAATCGAGGATCTCTGTAACCTGACCAGCGCCTACGGTACGACCGCCTTCGCGAATAGCGAAGCGAAGTCCTTTTTCCATAGCGATAGTGCTAAGCAGTTTCACTTCGAGCGTCAGGTTGTCGCCGGGCATTACCATTTCTACACCTGCAGGCAACGCGCAATCGCCCGTTACGTCGGTGGTACGGAAATAGAATTGCGGGCGGTAACCGTTAAAGAACGGCGTGTGACGGCCGCCTTCTTCTTTGCCCAATACGTATACTTCACATTTGAAGTGTTTGTGTGGAGTTACCGACTTGGGTTTGCAGATAACCATACCGCGGCGGATCATCTCTTTGTCGATACCGCGCAGCAGCAGACCTGCGTTGTCGCCGGCTTCGCCGCGATCGAGCAGTTTGCGGAACATTTCCACACCCGTAACCGTAGAGGTGAGCGGCTTTTCGCCTTCTTTCATCATACCTACGATTTCTACAGGGTCGCCCGTGTTGATTACACCACGCTCGATACGACCGGTAGCTACCGTGCCGCGGCCCGTGATAGAGAACACGTCTTCGATAGGCATCAGGAAGTCCTTATCTACGGCGCGAACGGGCGTCGGGATCTTAGTGTCTACGGCTTCCATCAACTCGCGGATAGCAGCAATACCGTCTGCTTCGCCGCCAAGTGCACGCAATGCAGAGCCGCGGATCACAGCGGCGTTGTCGCCGTCGTACTGATAGGTAGTAAGCAGTTCGCGAACTTCCATTTCTACGAGTTCCAACATTTCTTCGTCATCCACAAGGTCAACCTTGTTCATGAATACGACGATGTTAGGAACGCCAACCTGGCGAGCCAGCAGGATGTGTTCGCGCGTTTGGGGCATGGGGCCGTCAGTAGCAGCTACCACCAGGATAGCGCCGTCCATCTGAGCAGCGCCCGTAACCATGTTTTTCACATAGTCGGCGTGGCCCGGACAGTCAACGTGCGCATAGTGACGGTTTGCCGTCTGGTATTCTACGTGCGCTGTATTAATAGTAATACCCCTTTCTTTTTCTTCAGGAGCAGCGTCGATTGAGTCGTAGCTTGTTTTCTCAGCAAGGCCGTCTGAAGCCAATACGTAAGTGATTGCAGCCGTCAACGTAGTTTTACCGTGGTCTACGTGGCCGATTGTACCTACGTTAACGTGAGGTTTGTCTCTTTTAAAAGTATCCTTTGCCATCGGTATCGGATTTAAATAAAGGTTAAAGCGGTTAGCAAATATTTATGACACCTAGAGCCAATGGAGGGAATTGAACCCTCGACCCCTTCCTTACCATGGAAGTGCTCTACCCCTGAGCTACATTGGCGGTAGTTTGTTTTGCATACCGCACGCCTTCAAATTATGTACATAATTTTTCAGGCTTTGCGGTATTATCCTTCGCACCCGAACCTGGGTCATGCCCAAAACTCGGCGGCGCGAAGGATAAAATGGAGCGGGCGACGAGACTCGAACCCGCGACCCTCAGCTTGGAAGGCTGATGCTCTACCAACTGAGCTACGCCCGCAATTTTGGGTTTTGGTTTGAAACCCAATCTAGTGGGGGTGGTTGGATTCGAACCAACTCAGTCTGAGACACCAGATTTACAGTCTGGCCCGGCTCTCCAACTCCGGCGCACCCCCTTTTGATCTTGTAATGATATCTTTTGGCTTTGCCCGCTCCTTAGCATCGTTGTTAACACATCGGGTGGTGAATTCGTTCCAACCCTTGCATTCATATTATATGGAGCCAGCAGAGGGACTCGAACCCCCGACCAGCTGATTACAAATCAGCTGCTCTACCAGCTGAGCTATGCTGGCTTAAACGCTCGGATAACGGTAATTGACAAGGCGTTCGAGCAATTGTACAGCTCTTTGCCGGCATGTCGTTTGAGTCGCCAAAAGACTCATTTCCAACCTTTTCAAATGCAATTTTACATGCTCTTTCGCAAAGCGATTGCAAAGATATGACTTTTTAGTAAAACAAAAAACCTGACCTGATTTTTTTTATTGAATTACACCAAGGCTTTTCCACCTATACAACAACGGGGGCGTCTCTTTGTGATCGAGACGCCCCCGCTGTATTTTGAAAGACCCGGGGTGAATGGTAAACGTTCACCCTACACCTTGTCACCTTGTCACCTTGTCACCTTGTCACTTTGTCACCTTGTCACTTTTTTTCCTTGTATTTAATGAGTTGGCGCTTGAGCGTGTCAACGGCACTGTCAATTGAAGCTTCAAAAGTTTTACTGGTTTCTTTTACGATGAGCGTATCACCGGGGACGGAAAGCCTCACCTCTGCAATTTTATCTCTGACTTGTCCTGAATTTTCGAGTTTGAGGTACACTTGTGCCTCGATAATATGGTCAAAATACTGTTCCATCTTGCCGACCTTCTTTTCAACATAATCGATCAGCTTGCTGTCAGCTTTAAACTGTACTGCTTCCGTGTGCACTTTCATAAACACTCGTTTAATGGATGAACAAATGTATTTCTTGTAGCCGGCCCGGTTCACTCCTCCTGCTTTTCAGCTTTGGGGTGGGCCTGCCGGTATACTTGCTTCAGTCTTTCAATGGAATTATGGGTATAAATTTGAGTAGCAGCCAGGCTGGAATGCCCCAGCAGCTCTTTTATCGCGTTGAGATCAGCGCCGTTTTCCGACAGGTGCGTGGCAAAGGTATGCCGCAATACGTGTGGGCTGCGCTTTTCGAGGGTCGTTACACCCGACAACAGGCGCTTCACCACGTTGTATACATAACGCGCATACAAGGGTTTTCCTTTTGCAGTAATTAATACTTGCCGGTAATCGAGTTGTGGAAATGCAGCATTGCGCAACTTCAGGTAGTGCCTCAGGTGTTCATCGAGTAAAGCGCCGAAGGGCGCCACCCGTTCTTTACCGCCTTTCCCTCTGATGCGCAGTTGGCGCGAACTCCATTCTATATCCTCCATCCTGAGCGCTATCAATTCTGACCTGCGCACCCCCGTAGTATAAAGCAGGTCGATGATCAGGTAATCGCGCCAGGCGATCCAATCTTCTTCCTGGGGTTGAACGGCCAGCAAGCGCTGCATGTCGGGCTGCTGCACGTATACTGGTAATTTGCGGCCTATTTTCGGAGAAACGACCTTTAGCATCGGGTTATGCGAGATGACCTGACGTTTGAGCAGAAATCGGAAATAACCTTTAAGCGAGGATAATTTTCTTCTGATGGAGGTAGGCGTTAATCCTTCGTTGAGCAAGTTCACGATCCACGAACGAACATGAAGGTGTTG
>JAEUUQ010000054.1 GCA_016787505.1 Saprospiraceae bacterium
TCCTCTTCGTAATACACAATGGTTACAGTAGGCAAGTCGGGATGTTGGCTCCTGAATGCATCGGGGTATTGCCATAGGTTGGCGCGCTGGCATTCGGCCTGCAGCTTGTCGAGCTGGTCGGTTGTCAGCGTTTTGGTGTGCATACCTTCCTTTTCGGTAAAGCGCTCGCCTTCGTAGGTAGCCAGTCCGCCCCGGTATACGGTTAGTTTGTATACCGGGCAAGGGCCGTAACACGGGCCTTTGCTTATCTCAATAAGTTTGGGCGCATTGTCGATGTTGGCTGTGGTCTGCGGCAATTTGCATGCGCCGACGACAAGGATTACAGCGAGGGCGCCGATCCAACAGAGGTTTTTCTTCAAAGGGTTGTTCGATAATGTTGTCATATGTATTGGGTTTAACGGGTAATCACTAGTTTATGGGCAGCCCACCGGCCGGCGGCCACTATTTGCAGTACGTAGGGGCCTGGTGGAATAGCGGAAAGCGAAAAGGAAGTTTCGGCGCTTGTACTGTACTGTCTATACCACAATTTGCCCTGGCAATCGAAAAGAAAAAGCGTAAAAGCCGGGCTAGCAGAACGCACATAGCACATCTCATCCATTTTGGCCGGGTTGGGAAAAACGGTAAGCGGTACCTGCGCGCGCGGGGCGCTAGTGGCTACGCTGCAAGCCTGCCCTCCGAGCAACCCCGATCTGGGTCCGTTAAGTGTAGCCCACATGCGCGTTTTCTGGCCTGTGGTAAAAAGAGCCATACAAGCGTCGTTCGTATAATTGAGGTAGTTCTGGTACATGTCGGGCGTGCCACAGGATTGCTGGATACCGCTTGGACACAAATTGCGGTAATTAAACGCCTGCTCGGGGGTATCGGCCACCTCATCGTCGAATTGACAAAGCAGGTCTTCGTCGCCGTCGCCGCCCCAAAGATGGTACAGGTTTAAATAATGCCCGATCTCGTGGGTAGTGGTACGCCCCAAGTGGTATGGAGGCGTAGCAGTGCCGGTGCGACCAAAATGCTCGGGGTCTATGCGTATGCCGTCTTCAGAGAGCGTATCCTGCCCCGGGAAACTGGCCTCGCCGGATATACCTTCGGGGAATTGCCCAATCCATATGTTGAGATAACGGTCGGGGCACCACGCATCGCTCCCACCCGATGCCGAATAACAAATGCGCCGCCGGTTGTTTTCATCCCTGGCAATTCCAATCAGATCATATGCCGTTTGCACGCGCACGATGCCATCCGATGGGTTGCCGGCAGGGTCGACAGAAACCAGGGCAAACTCGATTTCGGTATCTGCCTTGGCCTGCTGAAAAATGGGAAGTATATCCGTTTGGTTGTTGTTTAAGAGCCGAAAATCTTCGTTGAGTACGGCAATTTGCGATAACACCTGTTCTGTAGAAATATTTTCGGACGGTGTTCGCCATACTACGTGCACGACAACTTCGATGGTAGCCGTTTCGCGCATTTCGAACCCGGGATCGGCCACAACGGTATCGACAGCCGGCTTGCGAGCAAGCAAACGCTGCGATAAGCAGTGTTGGGTGCTGCCGACAACAGGAAGCAACAACAAGCCAATAGCAAATACGAGGCGTTTTATTAGCGCGACCAAATCAATAACTCATCTACATTGGGTGAAAAGATAAGCACCGTGCGCATATTTTGCACCTTGCCCTGTTGGGAGCCGTTAGATACTACCGGGGCGAAATAACCCCGACCGGATGCGGTAAGTTGTTCGGGGGTCACGCCTAATTCCGATAGTAATTTTACTACCGTCGTTGCTTTCAACACGCTTACGTCCCAGTTGCGGGCAGCAGTACCATCAGTTGTAGTGTGCCCCTCTACGGTGAGATACAGGTTATTAAATTTTTTGAAAACGCCGGCTACTTCGCGAAGGGCTTCAGAGCCGTTCCAGGTAATCTGATCGGCAGTGACCCCGAAGAGGAAAGGCTGACTGAAAGTGACATACAACTTGCCGCTCGCTGCAACCACCGACACATCATTATTCGAAAAACCCGCCAGCGCCTCGCTCAGTTGGCTATGCAGATCGCCGAGCTGTTGCTTATGCCGGGTGATCACCTGCGACATTTTTTCGCAGCGCCAGCTAGCTTCCGCGTCTTGCGTAGCTCCTTTCTCCGTCATGCTGTATTCCATCACGCTAAGCTTGGTTTCTTTCTGGTATAAATCGCGCTCGGCGAGCTCCAGGGCCCGGTTGCGTTCATCGAGCTGGGATTGCTGCCGGGCCAGTTCTTCTTGCAGGCTGAGCGTTTCGTAAGAGGAAGTGGCAAGTACTTCCCTGTTTTGATTGACAATCGCATTGTATTTTTGGAGTATCTCCTGGTAGCTTTTGTTCAAGCTGATATTCGTGGCAGTGAGTTGCTCTAACTCGTGCATGGTTTCTTTGAGGTCGGCCTCCGTTTGCCGGTTTTCTTCGGCAAGCATACGGTTGCTAATTTCTACAGAATCGGATGCCAGCGATTGCCGTTTGTAATATTCGAGCGATTCCTGCAAATCGGTATACTGTTTTTGCGGCACGCAACTAAACAGTGTTGCGGCCAAAAAAAGAATCATCCATGCTGATCTCATAGCTAATTTGTTTGTTATGTAAATACGCTTTCCTTTGGATTCTACGCTCAGTTCACTGTTCACTGTTCACTGTTCACTCACAAATTTAAACCTTTTTTAACACGATAGGCTTTAAACCCGGTATCAACCTTATCGTCAAACAGGCAAAGATTACTCAAGGTAGTAATCCAACATTGTAAAATATAAAAAACAAGCCATATGCGAATCAAGATCCTGTTTTTCCTGCTGCTCTTTACGGCTGCTTTTGCCGCGCAATCACAAACGCCGCCACCGCCGCCGCACATCGCTGCCCGCCAGATGCGCCAGCACAAAATGATCAAGCGGGGTGTCCGCAACGGGCAACTTACCCGTCCGGAAGCCCGGCATTTGCGCCTGCAACAAAGGCAAATCGCCGGCGCCAAACAACGAATGAAGGCTGACGGCTATATCAGTCGCGGCGAACGCGCACGCCTGCACATGCGCCAACAAGCCGCAGGCAACCAGATTCGCCGGAAGAACTGCAACCCGCGCCGCCGGGCTATGTAAGCAATTAAGAATGACAAATTACGAATTACGAATATATAGCTCGCACCGCCAAGTTTTGGGCATGACCTAAGCTCGGGGGCGACCCCGCCCAAAGCGGGGCGCAAAGCCGGAAAAGTTATGACTAACTTGTCCCGTACCGACAGGTCGGGATAACTTGACGGTGTGCGGTATAACAGTCGGGTGATTACTTGATAACAGCAGGCGCTGCCTTATTACAGGGTAGCGCCCTGTTTTTTTAATTCCTATCTTTGCCCAAAATTGAAAAAATGAAGTCTTTCATCTTGTTATTGCCCGTGTGGATAGCTTTCCTTTCCTGCAACGCAGACCGCACTGCTGACCAGTCTGCCCAACCCCAGCAACAAGAAGCAGCCCAGGCGCTGCCCGCCTCGCAGGCACAACCCGTCAAAGCCGATATTGTGGCTTATTCGCCACTGGAAGTAGTGGTGCGCGCAACGGAAGCCAAAGCAGCCAAAGGCGCCAGTGTTTGTCTGCCTGTTACTGTTGCCAATTTTAATCAAATTATCGGCATGCAGTTTTCAATACACTGGGATAAGCAATTGCTGAATTTTCAGGAAGTGAAAAATTTCAACCTGCCCAAAATGAGCGCTTCTAATGTTGGCGCCAACCGCACCAGCGAGGGAATACTTACCGTCTTGTGGCTCGACGAAATGCTGAAAGGCGCTACGCTAAAAGACGGCGAA
>JAEUUQ010000094.1 GCA_016787505.1 Saprospiraceae bacterium
AAAAAAAAAGCTGCGCCTTCTTGGGCGCAGCCTCTCGCTAATAACAAATCATAATCTCATGAAAAAAATAAAGACGACCTAATTCTTAGAAAAAACGAATATCTTATAGGGATGACCTTTTACTTGTTTGTAGGTGGGTTCCTTGCTCCGAAGAGCAAGGAACCTCGAATGTTTATGGGATTATGACCTACTGAATAATCATCTTACCAGTTGCGATCAGTTGCCCTTCAGACTCCAGCGTAAACATATAGAGTCCGCGCGGTAAGTGATTGCGATCAAATTGGAACCTGCTTCCACTTGATTTTTCGCTGCGCACCAATCGGCCTTGCAGGTCGAAGAGTTGGAGCTTAACCGCATCAAATGAGCGGCCGTTGATTTCAAAGGTGGCAGATTCTGTAAACGGATTAGGATAAACCTTTATGTCAACTCCGGGGATAAGCGGTGGGTTTGTTACATCCACCACAATGCATCCTTCTTCGGTATCGAAGATGTCGTTGCATTCAACGACGCGGTGTACATTGTTTGTAACCATCGGAGGTACGTAGTCAAAGTAGACGACAGCGCGATTATCGATTGTGGTACCAATTGGGTTGCCGGGTTTTTGGGCAATTCGGAATTCGACAAACCCTCTTTTCAGAGCCTCCTCTGCGCTGTCGCCTGGTTGAAGTTGGATTTCATCAAAAGTGATTTTCAGGACACCGTTGTTGTAGATTTCAAAAACATAGGGATGACTGCCTGCTCCCGGCACCAGTGTAGTGATGTCGAGCTCAGCTGGTAAAGTGTCTCTGATTACCACTCTTGAAATAGTATCGGTTGATGTATTCCTAAACAGGACAGTGTACTTCAGTGCTGTGTTTACATCGATAATAGAATCCTGATAGCCTTTGGGATAGCCTCTCAATTCAACCGGTTGGTTGGAAGAACCCGTAGTTTCCGACGCGTTGACAGCGAGGAACGGGTCCTGGTCGTTTTCAGCAAACTGAGTTACAAAACCTGTGGAATAGGGTAAACCTTCCTCGACACAACCTTCTATTGCTACGGTTGGGTTGTTATTACCGGGATGATCTTCCGATTGCTCGGCGATCAGGCGGTAAGTAGCGCCGTTGCCTTCAAAGCTAATGTCAATTTCTTCATCGCTGTCGAGTTTGAAGGTATCGATGAGGAACATCACTTGATCTTCCACTACGAAGTACCTTTTGCTGCCAGCCATATCGGCGAGGCCGATATTTCTGATATTGAACCGCAGCGAGTCGCCGACGCAGGTGCCGTTTACCGAGATGCTTGAACCGTCCCAATTGGGGCCGGGTTGCAGACAGAGCGAATCGGGGAAGATGTGCGCGCTCACCAGAACGGCCTGATTTTGGGCGATGCCATCACAGTCCATTTCGGTTTGGATCTCGAAGCTGCCTTGTTGTGTAGAAGCCACATTGCCCAACAAGAAGGTGTAAGTATTGCCGTTTTGGGCAAACACCGGGAGTGTGGCGGACACAAAAGTCAGTTCGGAATCGAGCGTTACCTCTACATAAGCATTTTCTGCGGCGACAGGTCCGAGATTGACATAATCGATGGAGTAGCTGACATCTTCGCATACCGCAAGAAAATCGGTATTCACTGCGACTTCCAGATAGGGACAAAATACACCGGTTTGTACCGGGAAATTGAAGTTGGCGTTTGTGTAGAAGTCGTCTAGTGTAACGGTGAACCCGGCTGGATCGCAGACACTCCAGTAAGTGTTGGGTGGCAGCACCGTTATTGTGTATGCGCCTGTATCGGTGAGGATGTCATAATTACCACTGGCATCGGTAGTGCCGAAGTAAGTATTATTTTGACCTTCCGCTTTAATTAACCATCCTGTCAATGGCACGTCGCCCGCGCCAAATTCATTACACCCGTCTGGTGAATGATATACTTTACCACTTATGTGGTTTGTAATAATATTGCCTAGTCCGTCAGTTTTAATCAGGGTAACGTCGTTGATCAGTACGATAGACTGCGAGTTGTAACCTACGATAAGGAATCCGCCGTCTACGGAAGGAGCAATGCCTTCGCTGATATCGTTTTTGTCGGGATCGCCCAGTGTTTGTCTCCAGATTTCGTTGCCATTGCTGGCATCGAATTTGCCGACAAAGACATCGATGTTGGCAGCTGTCAGCGAAGCGTAACCGCAAACCGCGATATTACCGTCATTGAGCTGAATCACTGCATTGAGTACGCCGCCTGCCGAACCCGGGCTAAAAGCCTTTTGCCATTCCAGGTCGCCATCAAGCGTATAGCGCACCAGGTAAGCCAGGTTGTAGTTGTCAGCCGAACCCACTCCTATAAAGCTATTGTCGCCGGAGAGTATGAGGTCGGTGATTTCTTCTCTTACCGTAGCGCTGCCCCATACGATATTCCATTCTTCGTTGCCGTTGGCATCAACACGGAAGATAGACAAATCGTGCGTGAAACTGAATTCTTCGCGGGCACTGCCGGCAAAGATAAACCCTCCATTGGGGAGCGCAACTATGCAGTTGGCCTGATCATCGCGATCAGATGCGCCGTACACATTGCGCCATATTTCGTTACCCTCGTTATCAACCCGGATGAGCAGCATGTCATCCTGTCCATTGGTCGACTCTTTAGTCACACCAATTATTGCGTATCCGCTACCATCGGCTACCGGAGCTATTTCCCTGCCTTGCTGGATATAGGCGGTATTTCCGATGACGTTATCGTACTTACGACTCCACTCAAACTCGCCGTATTTGGAAATTTTCAGCAAGTATACCTGTTGCTTATCGCCAACTGCTTGCGAAATATCTCCGACGATCAGAAAGCCGTTATCTGCTGTTTCAACGACATCGTAGGCGTATTCGCGAAATCCCTCGTCGAATTCCTTCATCCAGAGGAGGGTGCCGTCTACATCGGTGCGGATCACGTACACGTCCATGTCGTTATCTGCTCCGAAAGACTCGCTTAATCCTACCACAACATAACCGTGATCAACTGTTTGAATCACGCCGTAACCTTGATCCTCGTTGTTGCCTCCAAAAGAGATTTCCCATCCCTGTGCTTGCAACCCGCATGTCAAGAGGAACATTTGCGCTGCAAACACCCATCGGTATAGTAGTATACCTTTTGATGTTTGATTACCTGTCCTTGACATTAGCATTAGCGCGAAGTTTAGGTCGTTTGTTCCTGTTTGCATTACAAAAGTCTTATGATTAATATTCAATTACAAAGACAAAAAAAGAGGTTTGTTGAAAAAAAATAAGTAGTTTTGGGTGGATGAGTTTATGGGTTTATGGGTTTACATGTTTGTTTATCAATCAATTATGTGTTTATTCGTTGAATTGTGATTTGTTGAAAAAAAAATAAATATTCCGCATGGAAAATAGTTATTTGATTGCCGTTTTAAAGAGTTTGAACAAAAAAGAACAGCGCGAATTGCGCAAATGGCTCGATTCTCCCGCACACAATCAACGGGAAGATGTAGCCCAGCTTTTCGACTATCTTACCACCGGCGATCACCTAGATAACGAAAAGTACCTGCGAAAAGAGAAAATATACGCTAAAATTTTTGGCGCCGAACCCATGGACGATGCCAAATTGCGGCAGACTGTCCACTTCCTGACAAAAGCGGTAGAGGAATACCTGATCGTACAAGACCTGGTTGAAGACGAACTGCACAGCCGTATTACGCTCGCGGGAGTGTATCGCAAGCGCAAGTTGGACAAGCCGATGCAACGGGCTTTGAAAAACGCGCAGGAGGCCATCACGGCGTTTCCCTATCGCGACGACCGGTATTTTCGCAACGACTATTTGTTCCAACTTGAGTTGTATACCTCTATGGAAGGCAAGCAGCGCACCACCCAGATGAACCTGCAGGAGGTGTCTGACGCGCTCGAACTCACTTTTATTATTGAGAAACTGCGACAAACCTGCCGCATGTTGTCGCACCAGGCCGTATACAAAGCCGGCTACGACACTGGCTTGCTGGAATCCGTGCTGGATTATGTGGAGCAGCACAACAAACTTGCCGTGCCCGCCATCGCGATCTATTATTATATATACCGCGCCAATTTGCAGAAAGACAACCCGCAGCATTTTGAGCAGCTCAAACAGCAGATACAGCAGCACGGGCAGGTATTCCCCCACTCCGAACTACGCGAAATTTATCTCATGGCGCTCAATTATTGTATCGGCAAGATGAACGCCGGCGTAACCGCTTTTGTACGCGAAGCGTTCGAGTTGTACCGCAGGGGTTTCGAAATGGGCATTCTGATAGAAAACCAGATCGTGTCGCGCTGGACATTCCTCAACGTGATACTCATCGGTCTGCGCCTCAAGGAGTTTGACTGGGCAGGTGCTTTTATCAAGCAATACCAACAATTTCTGGAGCCCCGCTACCGCGAAAATTTTGTGCACTACTGCCAGGCACGCCTGCTCTATGACCAAAAAAAATACAAGGAGGCCCAGCGCCTGCTGGTACAGGTAGAATACGACGATATGCTCATCAACCTCAACGCCAAAAGTATGTTGCTCAAGATGTTTTACGAAGAGGAGGAACTCGACGCCCTGGAATCGCTACTCGAAAGTATGCGCACATACCTGCAGCGCAAGGAGGTGATCGGCTATCACAAGGCCAATTACCAAAATATTATCCG
>JAEUUQ010000195.1 GCA_016787505.1 Saprospiraceae bacterium
GGCGAAAACGTGCGCGACCTCGGCCTGCACGGCCAAAAGCAGAAAGAAGGCACCCCCACGATGGGCGGCGTGATTATCATCATGGCTATCCTGATCCCCTGCCTGCTCATGGCCCGCCTCGACAACGTGTATATCATCCTCATGGTGATCAGCACAACCTGGATGGGCCTCATCGGCTTTATCGACGACTATATCAAGGTGTTCCGCAAGAATAAAGCAGGCCTCAGCGGTAAGTTTAAGATTTTGGGGCAAGTAGTGCTAGGCGTGATCATTAGCGTGACGATGTTGCTCAGCGACCAGGTGGTGGTACGCATGAATGTAAAAGAAGCCAAAACGCTGGAAATCGACCAATTTCAGGTAGGCGAAACCCGAGTGATCAACTCGCTGGAGGGAAAACCCGAGATGAAAGGAGATTACAAGACCAATTTGACTAATATCCCTTTTATCAAAGGAAACCACCTCGACTACGCCTGGCTGATACCCGGCGTCGACAAACCCACTTCCCACAAATGGGTGTGGCTGTTGTTCATCCCGCTGGTGGTTTTTATTGTGACAGCCGTGTCGAATGCAGCCAATCTCACCGACGGGCTCGACGGACTGGCTACCGGAGTATCGGGGATTATCGGACTTACGTTGGGAATTTTTGCCTATGTATCGGGCAACGCCATCGCAGCCAATTATCTCAATATCCTGCACCTGCCCGGTACCGCTGAACTGGTGATTTTTGCCGCTTGTTTTTTGGGCGCCTGTTTAGGGTTTTTATGGTATAATTCTTTCCCCGCTCAAATTTTTATGGGCGATACAGGCAGCCTTACCCTTGGCGGTATTATTGCCGCTATGGCCATTTTGCTGAGAAAAGAATTGCTCATACCGATACTCTGCGGGATTTTCCTGATAGAAAATCTCTCGGTAGTAGTGCAGGTAGCTTATTTTAAATACACCAAACGCAAATATGGCGAAGGACGCCGCATCTTACTGATGTCACCCCTTCACCACCACTATCAGAAACAAGGTATGGCAGAAACAAAAATCGTGACGCGATTCTGGATTGTGGGGATTTTGTTGGCTGTGATAACGATTATTACCCTGAAAATCAGATAAAAAGACAGGTATGAAAGTAGTCATTCTCGGAGCGGCGGAAAGTGGAGTAGGAGCAGCCATCCTGGCGCAACAACTGGGCTATGACCTGTTTGTGTCTGACAAAGGTCAGATCAAAGACAACTATAAACGCGAATTGGAGGCGAGGGCTATTCCCTATGAAGAAGGGCAACACACCTGGGAAAAAATGGCCGATGCCGATGAAGTGGTAAAAAGTCCCGGCATTCCCGATAAAGCGCCGCTTGTAAAAGAATTTGCAGCGCTAGGCATTCCGGTGATCTCTGAAATCGAGTTCGCCGCCCGTTACACCCAGGCTAATATCCTGGCCATCACGGGCAGCAACGGCAAAACGACAACCACCATGCTTGCTTACCACCTGGCAAAAACAGGCGGTATCGACGCTGTTATGGCGGGCAATGTAGGGCTGAGTTTCGCCGCCTGCGTGGCCGGCAGCCGCCAACCCGATTGGTATGTGCTGGAGGTGAGCAGCTTTCAACTCGACGGCATCCGCACTTTTCGCCCCAAGGTGGCCATGTTGCTGAATATTACAGCCGACCACCTCGACAGGTACGAATACCAGTTGGAAAACTACGTGCGGTCAAAGTTCCGCATCGCAATGAATCAGCAAGCCGGCGACGTCTTTCTCTACAACAGCGATGATGTCAATACGGTAGCATTTTTGAAAAACAACAGCTTTGCTGTGGAACCCGAAGCGCTGCACCAGGGTTTGATCGATGGAAAAACGCTACGCGTTGGCCCCCATCGCTTCGACCTCGGCAGTACCCAGTTGAAAGGCAGTCACAACGCCATGAATGCGTTGTTTGCCATCAAAGGGGCCCTCGAAATGGGGGTAGCGCCCGAGCTGATACAGCATGGATTGAATACGTTTGTACCCGTGCCGCACCGCCTCGAAAAAGTGGCGGAAATCGACGGCGTGGAATACATCAACGATAGCAAGGCCACCAACGTAGACTCGGTCTACTACGCCTTGCAGGCCATGGAAAAGCCCGTGGTCTGGATTGTAGGAGGGCAGGATAAAGGCAATGATTATAGCCCCCTGCTGCCGTTTGTGAAAGAAAAGGTTAAAGCAGTCGTCTGCCTGGGCGTCGACAATAGCAAGTTGTTCCAAGCTTTTAACGAGCTGGTCAACGGGTCTATCGTCGATACCAAAAGCATGGCCGAAGCCGTCGGCGCCTCGCGCGATTTAGCCGCCAGGGGCGACGTAGTGCTGCTGTCGCCGGCCTGCGCCAGTTTTGACCTTTTTAAAAATTACGAAGACAGAGGCGACCAGTTCAGAAACGAAGTAAACAATTTGATACAGTAAGATTATGTCCACATTTGCTGCACGAATTTATGCCGAACTCAGAGGAGACCGTACCATTTGGGCGATTATCGCCGTGATGGCTATCTTCTCTTTGCTGGCGGT
>JAEUUQ010000276.1 GCA_016787505.1 Saprospiraceae bacterium
CGCCCGTTATTCAATATACCGAAAAAGCCAGCGGCAAGCCGTATACGTTTAGCTACGACCGCTCGGCAAAAAGCGATATTGCGATGCGGGTAATCGCCGACCATATCAGGTCGGTGGCTTTTACTATCGCCGACGGCCAACTGCCCTCCAATTCGGGGCCGGGTTATGTGGTGCGCCGCATTTTGCGCCGCGCCGTGCGTTATTATTATTCTTTCCTCGATATCAGGCAACCCTATCTCCATACGCTTATCCCGCTGTTGGCCGATTTATTTGCCGGTATTTTCCCCGAATTAAAAGCCCAGCAAACGCAAATCGCCAGGATTATTGAAGGAGAGGAAGCTTCTTTCCTCCACACGCTCGAAAACGGCCTGCGCCGCCTCGACAACCTGGAGGTGCACAACGGCCTGATCAAAGGCGACGACGCGTTCGAACTTTACGATACCTATGGCTTTCCCATCGACCTTACCAGGCTGATCGCCGCCGAAAAAGGCTGGTCGGTTGACGAAGCCGGCTTCGAAAAAGCCCTCCAATCCCAAAAAGAACGCTCCCGCGCCGACGCCCAAAAGGCGGTGGGCGACTGGCAAACGGTGCGACAGGGCGAAGAGGTGACTTTTGTGGGATACGATTACCTCAGCACAACGGATACGTATGCCCTGAAGTATCGCACGGTGAAGGTGAAGGACAAAGACCAATACCAGATTGTGTTGGCTACAACTCCTTTCTACGCCGAAAGCGGCGGCCAGGCCGGCGATACGGGACTTTTGTTTTTCGGCGCCGAACAAATCAATGTACTCGATACCCAAAAGGAAAACGACCTGATTATTCACGTCGTCAACCGCCTGCCGGCCCATATCGATGCAACTGTGACCGCCCAGGTTGACGCCGGCAAACGCCGCGCTACTTCCTCCAATCACTCGGCTACGCACCTGATGCACGCCGCTATGCACCGCATATTGGGCCAACACGCCTTGCAAAAAGGCCAGGATGTGAACGACCAGCGCCTGCGCTTCGACTTTTCGCATTTCCAAAAGGTGACCGACGAAGAATTAGCCCAAATAGAAGCCCTGGTCAACCAAAAAATCCGCGAAGATATTCCCCTCGAAGAAGACCGGGCCGTGCCTATCGACGAAGCCCGCCAACTGGGCGCTATGATGCTCTTTGGTGAAAAATACGGCGAAAAGGTGCGCGTGGTGACCTTCGACGGCAGCTTCTCCCGCGAATTGTGCGGCGGCACCCACGTGCCCGCAACAGGCCATATCGGCCAGTTCAAAATTGTGGCCGAAAGCGCCGTAGCCGCCGGCATCCGCCGCATTGAAGCCGTGACCGCCGATACGGCCGAGCAATTTATTAACCGCGAATTGGAAGAACTGGAAGCTATCCGCCTCCTGCTGAAAAATCCGAAAAATACTGCCAAGCTGGTGGCCGACCTGCAAGAGGAAAACCGCCAACTGCGCAAGGAAGTAGAAAAGATGCTGGCCGTCCAGGCAGGCGCTCTGAAAGGCGAACTATTGGCAAAAGCAGTACCCCACGATGGTTATAAATTGCTTTGCGCAAATCTGCCGCTGTCAGACGCTAACGCTATCAAAAACCTGGCCTACCAACTGGAAAAGGAACTCGGCGACGCCCTGATAGTGCTCGGCGCCGTAGCCGGCGATAAACCGCTGCTCACGGTGATCATCAGCCAATCACTTGTGGATTCACGCGGCTTGCATGCAGGCAACATGGTGCGCGAACTGGCGAAGCATATCCAGGGCGGCGGCGGCGGCCAACCGTTCTTCGCTACCGCCGGCGGAAAAGACGCCTCGGGCCTGGATGCCGCCCTGCTAGCGGTCAGACCGCTAACTGAGCAACTTCCCGGATAGCGGTCAGACCGCTACCGGGGACCGCTGCTTGAGAGCCAGCAGTAAAAACACGCAGTGCGTGCCCACCCCCATACTGGAATCGAGCGGATGATCGATGATCAGCGTGACGAATAATACTGCGTAAAGCCCCGCGATAAATATATGCCGGTAGTTGGCGCCGTAAAGAAGGGGATAAAAAAACGCAAATAAAAAGACCAGCAGACCCACTATGCCCGTAGTGGCGGTGACATATAAAAACTGATTGGGCGGCATGTGCACTTCAAATCCGGGATAGTTCTTGTGGATATACTCCCGCATCGCTTTTCTCAGGTTGGCCGTGCCGATGCCCAACCACGGATGTTTTTTTACGATATCCCAACCAGCATCTAAAGAGGCAAACCGCCCCGAATCGGAGTTAATTCCTCCCTGCCCCTGCTGAAACATATACCAGTCGTAGCGCATGTAATCTATCTTGGCCTTGAAGCTGGGGGCCGTCCGGTAGGCAATTACAGGCAGCAACACCAGCGCAACCATCATCAGAGCCCCCGTCAGGTATTTTTTATTTACCAAAATATACCTTAACAACAACGTCCCCATTGCAAGGTATAGGGCCGCAAGCCCGGTGCGCACCGACAGTATGTGGATGAAAATGAAAAGGAATGCGGTCATGACTATCATAACCCGGTTTTCCCAAGGCTTATACCAATAGTGCTTTTGCTGAATAAGATAGATGCCGGCTACTACGCCTATGGCCATCAACACGCTGAAACGCACGTGGTTGCGAGGTACCGGAATGGATTGCCCCTGTTTGATCATGTCATGGACGGCCTCAAAGTGCGTGGCGTAATTTATGCCTACGCCAATACATGTAAAAACCAGCATGAGAACGAAAGCGTACAGCAATCCGTTGAATTCGCGTGTGCTTAATGGAGGGTGTATCACTACAGCCAAAGGCAATAATAACAACGGCAGCCGGGTGCGCAGGCGATCCAGCCAAAAATCCCATTCCTGCACCGGCCACCCCGCAAACAAGGTGAGCGCAAAAATGAGTATCAATGCGTAAATAGGATAATTGGGCGCCGGTGGCATGAGCTTTCGCCATGCGGCCACATCAGGAAAAAAATCGAGCCGGCCCCGTTCGTTTTTCCATTTGATGAAGGCCAGTACACACAAAGCTATCAGGCTTACCGATAAGGTAAAAGGAGAATATATTAAGGAGAATAGCGCGGCCAGATAAAAAAAAAGCACCATGTACTTTTTGCCGGGTATGATCATCTGCTAGGTGGTTTGAGGTTTTGATTTTAAATAAATATGATGTTTTAACATTGAATGAGTATTTTTGTGGTTGCAACTTTCACCACAGTTATAGCGACAAAATTAATAAGCAAAATGACCATCGAAAATGCAATACAGCAAAAAACGCCTTTTCGAAATGAATGGCAAAGAGTAGCTGTCAATTTAATTTATACTTCCAACTGGCTCACCGAACAGTTTAAGGCTTACCTGAAGCCTTTCGATATCACCTTGCAGCAATACAACGTACTGCGCATACTGCGCGGCGCAGGCAAACCCTTGTCTACCTCCGATATCAGGGAAAGACTATTGGATAAAATGTCGGACACCTCGCGTATCGTAGAACGCCTCTGCCAAAAAGGATTGGTTGCCCGGTCGGTTTGCCCCAACGACAAACGCCTCGTCGACGTGACCCTTACCCCGGAAGGGTATTCCTTTTTGGGAAAGTTAGACGAACTGGATAGCGGGTTGGACGTCGCCCTTCAAAACCTGTCAGCCGAAGAGGCACGCCAACTCAGCGATCTTCTCGATAAAATGCGCGGGTGATTACCGGAACGGATCCATAAACCGCACATCCGCTACAAATTCCTCATCCGTGAGCGTATGCAAAAACGCAATCAGCGATTGCTTCTGAGAATCAGTTAGTTGCAAGCGCTTAGGACTGTCCAGTGTAAATGGATCGCGCAGACGGAAGTCGAGATTAGGGTGGTTTTGAATCCCCGAATTGTAGTGTTCTACCACTTCCTCGAGCGTATTAAACCGGCCGTCGTGCATGTAGGGGCCCGTAAGCGCGATATTGCGCAGGAAGGGTACCTTGAAGATACCCTCATCTTGCGAGACGCCGGTAACTAATGCCCTTCCCTGGTCGGTATAATAAGCGTCAAGGCCGTTGTTGGCCAGGTTTTCTACTGCGGTAGATAAATTGTGGCTATGGCAGGAGGCGCAATTTTCCATATAAATGCGCTTGCCTATATTTTCCTGCGAAGTAAAAATATCGAAGTCGGAGAATGGATCATTGGTGCGCGCCAGGCCCTCGTCAAACTTGCTGTTGACCGATACGAACGAATTGAGAAACTCGCGGATGGCCTCCAGTACCCGATCCTCTGAGATGCCTGTAGCGCCGTATGCTTTTCGGAACAGCACCTGATAGTGGGGTATGGTTTGAATTCGCGCAACTACCTCATGCATGGGCATACCCATCTCGATATCGTCCTGAATAGTCATGCGACTTTGCTCCATGATAGAATTGGCGCGTTCGTCCCAGAAAAACCGCACGGTTTCGGAAAAACCGGAGAAACTACCTCCGTTGCCGTCGCCTCCGTAGGAGGATTCGAAGTTGGCGGCTGCTGCCAGCGCCAATGTATTGCGCTTGGTATGGCGGCCGTCGAAGCCCTCGCTGAAGGCTTTGTCATCGGAAAAGGCGAGTTCCTGTTTGTGGCAGGAAGCGCAGGATACCGTTTTATTTTGCGATAAATTTTTATCATAAAAAAGCACCCGCCCCAAAGCTGCCTTGTGATTGTTGATGATGGGCGCTTTGAGCCCCTGTTGGGTCAAGTGCACAGGCAGCGCAACCTGGTAGTCGATGGGCTCGGCCGGCAGGTCTAACGCCGCTGAAAGGGTAGCATACTCCTCTGCGGTGTAGTATTGGGTACTTGTCGACACATTGTCTTTTACACAGGCATTAAGCCCTAAAACGAGCACGGCCAGCACGCCGGCTATCCCTGGAAGTTTGCGCATTTGCATAAAAAGACAGGTTAGTTAGTTAGATAGATAATGGTTAAAACAAACGGATATTGTAGTAAAAATAAAATTTAAAACGCATAATCGCAACAGCAGCGTTTGCAAACTTGATTATCGCAAGCAGCCGGACAAATATCTTGCGGTATTGTGCTTGTTCCAAATTCGCAGTACCTTCGCCGGTAACGCAACAAAAAACACCGTTATGAATCTTTTGCAAAATAAAGTGGCGCTGGTAACGGGCGGCTCGCGGGGTATCGGCGAGGCCATCGCGCTCCGCTTTGCTGCCGCAGGCGCCCACGTCGCTTTTACCTACTTGTCTTCGGCAGAACGCGCCGCCTCCGTTGAGGCAGCGTTGCAGGCCATGGGCGTAAAAGCGAAAGCTTACCGCTCCGATGCCGGCGATTACGGGCAAGCCGAGCAACTCATCAATGACGTGCTGGCCGATTTCGGCCAACTGGATATCGTTGTCAATAACGCAGGTATCACCCGCGATACCCTGATGCTCCGCATGACCGAACAGCAATGGGACGAGGTGATGGATACCAACCTCAAATCGGTGTTTAATCTCACCAAACACGCCCTTCGGCCGATGATGAAAAACCGCGGAGGCTCTATTATTAATATGAGCTCTATTGTCGGTATTACCGGAAACGCTGGACAAGCCAATTATGCTGCCTCAAAAGCCGGCATTATCGGCTTTAGCAAGTCTATAGCCAAAGAAATGGGCTCGCGCAATATCCGCTGCAATGTAGTGGCCCCCGGTTTTATCGAAACCGATATGACCCATGTACTCGATGAAAAAACAAAGGAAGCTTATCTCCAGAATATTCCGCTCAAACGCCTGGG
>JAEUUQ010000330.1 GCA_016787505.1 Saprospiraceae bacterium
GGCAAATTACGGCGAAGCCATCCAGCTGTATGAATCGCAATTGAAGAAAAACCCAGGTTATGCCGACCTCCACTATAACCTGGGCAATGCTTATTTCAAAGCAGGACGAATCGGCGGCGCGGTATTGCACTATGAAAAAGCCGCCTTGCTGGCGCCTTATGATCAGACTATCCAGCACAATTTACAAGTGGCAAGGAACAGGGTAACAGACAACGTAGCGCCGTTGACTCCTTTCTTTTTGTCACGCTGGTGGAACGGATCGGGGGCTTTGTTATCTCCTGATGCATGGAGTGCCCTTGGCCTCTGCCTGCTATGGGCGAGTGCCGCCGGCTGGATCTTATTTTTGTGGGCTGCCGCTCCTCGCCGCCGGCGTATCGGTATGTGGATCGGCATCGTCGCCTTATTATTGGCCATCCTGCCTTTTGCGCTGGCCGCTTCCCGCGCCGCCAAATTGAAGCATAGCGGTTACGCTGTGGTGATGCGCGAAGGCGCCCAATTGCATAGCGCTCCGGAGGCACAGCAAACACTTGAGCCCTTGCACGAAGGTTATAAAGTGGAGTTGCTCGACGCTATCGGCGATTGGCGCAAGGTGCAATTGCCCAATGGCGATGAAGGCTGGGCGGAGGCGGGGGTGCTGGCGGAGATATGACTGTGCGACTTTACGACTTTACGACTTTACGACTCTGCGATCAGGGGATCTTCACGTATCTTGTTCGTTTATTTTCGTACAGTCGTACAGTCGTACAGTCGTACAGTCGTACAGTCGTACAGTCGTACAGTCGTACAGTCGTACAGTCCTACAGTCGTACAGTCGTACAGTCGTACAGTCCTACAGTCGCCTACCCTAGTTCTGCCAATTTCGCCTGAATGAGGCGCAGCTTCTCGCGTTTTTCCACAACCACAGGCGGTGCGGCGCGTTGGGCGCAGTCGGCGAGGGGGCAGCGTTCGCAGGTTTTATTCACATCGAGGGATTGGATAGCGGAGTCGCCGAGAAAACGAACGCGGCGGCGCAATTCGGGTGTCAGGAGCAAGCCCAGCGTGACGCTCACATTGCGATTGGGCGAGGGATAGCCGGGGCGGGCCAGTGTAATACACAAATATTCGTCATCCGTATCGATATAGCGGGATAGCTGAGCTCTGACAATGGCGTCAACGAAAGTACCTTCGCGTTGCATCTGGTGGAGGTCATTTAGCAGGGAGACGGCTACCCAACGCCTGCAATAGTGTTCAGCGAGGCCGTTGCCGTGGGGTTGGTGCCGGCGGCTCAGGTGTAGTTCTTTGTCTATTTCGAATAAATCACCTGACGGGTCGTGTAAAAAGCGAAGGAAAAACAACTTGGGCAATTCAAAAAACTGTGGCAGCACATTAGTAAGGCGGTGAAAAAACATCTCCGGCGTGGCCTCATAGCGGCGCATAATAGCCAGAAACGCCTCGCCGTCCCACTTCTCTTTGGCAAAAAACTCGCGAACATCGGCCACAAAAGGTTTCAAGGGTAGATGCAGTGCTACGGAAAAATAAGTGGCTTTGGAGTGATTGAGCACCTCTTCGAAAACGCGTCCGCGCAGCAACGAGGAAGTAACAGCGCGTTCTTTTAATTGTAAAACATTAAAGCCCAGCTCTTTGCCAAATTGAAAAGATTTCTGTACCGGAGTGAGCTGGCTGTTTAGCAACAGTTCCTTTTTACTGGGCACGTATACCGCGCGTTGTTCTTTAAGCTCGGGGTACGCATCCAGGCCGTTGTCGACAACCGTATAGCCAAAATAACGCTCAAGCAGTGCCCTCAGCGTGTCGGGCGACAGGGGGCGCTCTGCGGGTATGCCGTATTGCCGGCAGAATGCATCAACGGCGTCTTCGATTTCCTCGAAGTAATTATTGTGCAGTTCGAGATAAGAGCGCAACGCGCCGAAATAAAAATTCTCTTCGCGCAAGGCATAGTTGCGCGACAGGTCGAGCAGCGTAGAAATGAACGCGTTTACTTTTGCCGGCGCTTCCGCAATCATCTGCACCACCTTGGCCAGTTCGATGCCAAAAAGGTCGAGGGGCAATTCGTTGAGAAAATTTGATTGCAGCAATTCGCCGATGGGCGCCAGTGCGCTATTGAGCTGGTCAGAGGACAGCTCAGTCTGGTCGATGCCCAAGGTGTGGGCCAGCGACTGGATTTTGTCTTCTTTGGGGTATTTTTTACCCTTTTCGATTTCGTTGAGGTAAGAGACCGACATGCCGGTCTGTTCTGCCAATTCGGCAAAAGAAAAGCCCTTTTGCTGACGCAACTGCTTGACTTTCAATCCAAAAATTATCTTTTCATTAGGGCTTTTGCCATTCATAGCCGGATGCGGTTGAAGGGCAAAGATATGATTAATCAGCGAATTTTCGCAAATTAATGGTTGGTGAACGGTAAAACGTTCACCCTACAGTATTGATTCACCGTTCCAAGCGTTCGATCAGGCGGCTAGAAACGCGAAGAAAATCCATTTCGGTAATAATGCCGATGAGTTCGCCATTTTTGGTGACGGGCAGGCAGCCGATTTTATTTTCGCGCATCACCTTCATGGCCTCTATAATCGTAGCGGAGGGGGCTATCGTGATCGGGTCTTTGATCATAATATCCTTAACCGTGGCGATGTCTTTGTTATTAGCGCGGCTGCGATGCGTAAAATAGCGCAGGAGCAGGCGGGAAGTGACCAACCCGCAGAGGTTGCCCTTTGAATCTTCTACCGGCATATAGCGCACGCGGCGCCAGTCCATCAGTTCGGCGACGAGTTCGAGCAGGTCGTCTTTTTGCACGGTAAAGAGGTCGGTTTCCATAAACTCGTCCACCTTGAGTTGCGAGGGGTGATAATTATCGAGGTCTTCCGCCTCGGGCATGGGCCATTTATGCACGGGATCGCCTTTGGTTTGATTTTTAATAATAGCGGCAGTCATCACCGTAAGGGCTTCGTCGCGGCCCACTTCCTTTTTGAGTTTGGTAAACGCGCGCAATTGCCAGCGTGCGCCGTTCATATGTTCGCGGGCGCGTTCTTCGATGATGCCGAGGTATTTGCTGATATCGGCGGCAATTACGCCCTGGCCTTCCAGGCCTTTGCGGGCCAGGGGCAGCAGTTCTTCAAGTACCAGGTCGCAGGCAGAAACCTTTTTATCTTTAAACCAATTGAATTGCGAGTCGATGCCAAACTGGGCGGCCTTGCCGAAGTTGTCACGCACGTCTTCCCACATCAGATGGCGGCGGATATCGGGGTATTCCTGGGCCATTCCCATCATGGCGCCCAGCCAGAAGGCGGCGTTGGCAGTCTCGTCCACAATGGTGGGGCCGGCAGGCAACACGCGGTTTTCGATACGCAGGTGCGGCTTGCCGTTATCGCTTATGCCGTAGCAGGGGCGGTTCCAGCGATATACGGTTGAGTTATGCACTTGCAGCGCCCGCAACTTGGGCGCCAGGCCCTGCTGGATAAGCTCGAGCGAATCCTCTTCCACGTCTGCGCTCAGCAATACGCGGAAGCGAGCGATATCTTCTTTATAAATTTCGAGAATAGACTGGTCGAGCCAGCCGGAGCCGAAACTCACGCGCGGGCTGCGCTCGCGCATGTGGTCGTGGGTAGTGCGAATATCAAGCGATTGCTGAAACAGCGCTATGCGCGTCTCGTGCCAAAGCCGTTTGCCAAATACGATAGGCGAATTGGCGGAAATAGCCAATACCGGGGCGGCAAGCGTTTGGGCGATGTTGTACATCTGCACAAACCGGGCAGGAGGCACCTGCAAATGCACCTGAAAACTCGTATTGCAGGCCTCGAGCAGCGGAGAATCGTGTTTTACCAATAATTCATCGATGCCGGTAAGGCGCAACTCGTATGCCGAACCGATCAATTGGTTGTTGATCGATTCCATCAGTGCAAAATAGCGCTCCTTGGGCGTGAGGTTGTGCAATTCGAGGTCAAACTTGCGAAGGGTAGGCAAAATACCGGTAAGGATCACCGAGGCATTGAGCCCCTTGAGCTTGTCGCGAATAATCTTTTGCTGATAGGTATTTTCCTCTTCGAGCTTGCTGAGGCAGTCTCCGATAAATACGAGCGGCGTAAGGTTGGTTTCGAGGTTGAACTTGGCCAACTCGGTACCTGCCCATTCGTACTGTTTTAATTTCTTCAGCGCTTCGGTGGCAATCGTAGCGGGTTTAAACGTTTTGCTGTCCACCATGCACATCTCCTGCTCGGCGCCGATACGGATCACATCGCTCTCAAACCAGTCATTATTTAACATATATTCGAAAGCGCGAACATCCCTGAGCAGGTTGCGCACAAATCGCTGCATTACCATCCCATCGGTAGCCAATAGTACTTTCTGCTCACCCATAAGTATACTGAAGTTAGGATACTTGCAAAATATAGCTTTGAATCTTTGTGGCGTAAGATAGTTATATTTTGAATAGAATGCATTTTTTTGCCGCTTTCTTTCGTTCTTTGTAAAAATCCAGTATTTCTCATGTACAAAACAATTGCCGGTCTAATGTTAGTACTGCTGTGGGCGGGATGCCGTAAAGACAGCAGGGAGCGTTTATTTGAAATGGTTTACCCCAATTTTACTTTCGAAATACCGCCGGGTTTTGCGCCCACCCGCGCACTGGTATTCGAATTTGACGATATCAATACCAATTTTGCGACGTACTTGCAGCAAAGCAATACCGACCCCGCCTTGATATACGCCATCAACCCCACGTATGCCCGCATCACCTCGCTTGACGACCAGAGCCTCTTTTTTGTGGAGCAAATATCTGTGCGCTTTTGTACCAATAACGGAGAAGAATGTTCTTTTGCCGACGAGGTTTTTTATATCGACGACCTGCGCGGTCGCGCCGACGAGGTGGTCGACCTACTGCCTTCGTTGCGCAATGTAAAAACGCTGATGAGCGGCCAGGATTTTCGCATGGAGATCGTCTTTTTCCTCAACGACTTTACGCCTTATAGCAACTTTTGCCGCCTGGATATGACGTTTGAAGCAGTGAAATAACTAGGGAGAATTACGAATTACGAATTACGAATTACGAATTACGAATTACGAATTACGAATTACGAATGATTAATTTATAAATTAAAAAATAATTTTATTAGTTTCATTCGTAATTCGTAATTATTCATTCGTAATTAAACCGACGATAACATTAACCTCTGTGACCCCCGTCACAGATATCTATCTGATAGCCGCCGTATCTTTGCCTCATAATTAACAAGCATATTATTTGGCTTTTGCCAAAAACAACTTTTAGGAGCAATTATGGAAAAGAAAGTGTCATTCAGCGAATTGATCAACGGCGAAAAGCCGGTATTGGTAGACTTCTCAGCCGAGTGGTGCGGCCCGTGCAAAGCCATGGCCCCCATACTTCGCGAAGTTGCCAGTGAAACCGCCGACAAAGCTACTATCGTAAAAATCGATGTAGACCATAACCGAGCGCTGGCCGAGAAGATGCAAATTCATGGCGTACCTACGTTTATCTTGTTTAAAGACGGCCAGGTCAAGTGGCGGCAATCGGGCATGCAATCAGCTTATCAACTCAAGCATGTCATTGATCAATTTGCCTGATGATCGATTTGTTTTTTCAGTTTAGCGATTGGGTTTAGTGCATGCGCAGTTTAGCGTTAGAGTTTAGTTAACTAAACATACAGCTAAACCCAATCGCTAAACCCAATCGCTAAACCCTTATTAGTGAAACAACTCTCCCTCCTGCTATTCCTCGGCATGGCTATGGGCGCTACAGCTCAGCCTGCCGATACCACCGCGCCTTCCCGCTGGCTGTTGAAAAAGCCGAATTTCCGCTTTCAAACCACGGCCATGGTACAGGCCTGGACCATCTATTCTTCACAATTTGAACGCTTTAATAGCCAAAGCGCCGCCTACGAAGCTGTCGACGATCGCATGAATGTAAGCTTGCGCAGGGCGAGGCTCGTTTTCAACGGCGAACCCTACGAGCGGCTGCGTTACACTGTTGCCATGTATTATGATCAGGCCGGTCGCGACTTGCTTAGTTCGGGTATCGGGGTAACCAACAAAGCCGACCCCGCCGTGGGCATCTGGGATGCCTTCCTGGAGTGGCGGGTATTGCCCAAAAGCCAGGCTTTACACGTAGTAGCCGGTTGGTTCAGGCCGCAAATACAACGGGAAAGTATTACCTCGGGATGGACGGTCAATTCTTTTGAAAAAGCGGGTTCGCAAACTTATGTACGCAAGCACCTTGTAGGCACGGGGCCGGGGCGGGCTGCCGGGATTAATATCGGCGGACTTGTGCAGAAAGACCGTCTGGGCATGCAGTATAGCCTCGGCGTGTTTAACCCCATTACCGCTGCTTTCAGCGCTACTTCTTCGGGAGTTCGCTACGCCCCGCTGCTCACTGCAAGAGCCGTATTTTCTATCGGCCAACCCGAGCAAAAACAATACGGTATTAGCTACAGTATCAATAAGTTTGGTGAGCGAAAAGGACTTTCGATAGATCTCAACGCCGCCCGCCAGGGGCATACCGATTTGTTTACGGCCTCGCAATTGCTGGGGCCCGGCCTGTTATTCAACTGGGGCCCTGTGACTATCGACGGAGAATGGATGTGGATGCGGCGCAGTGGTCAGCGCACGCTGTCAGACGGTCAGGTGCGGCGTTTCGACTACCAATTCGGCGCCGGCCACGCCCGCGTAGGCTATACGTTTTTCATGCGCCGCTTTGCCCTCGAGCCATTGGCCATGGCTACCTGGTTTGAAGGCGCCCACGATGCCGTGGGCCAGGCTGATGCCAAAGCCGTCGGCGAAAGTTCGGGCAGCGAGCAAACCTACGATCTTGGCCTCAACTGGTATCTGAATGCTAATCAGCTGAAGCTTATGCTGCATTATACTTTCCGCAACGGCAAGTCGGGCGATGCCGGCAAAGGAGCCGATGTCAATGATTTTTTCTTCCAAAACGGGATTGGCCCCATCCAACGGGGAAATTGGCTTGGCCTCGGCCTAAATGCCATTTTTTAGCCTTGAAGTCGCCTGGGGAAATGACGAATGACGAATGACGAATGACGAATGACGAGTTAATAATGATTAATTTATAAATTAAAAAATTATTTTATTAATTTCATTCGTAATTCGTAATTATTCATTCGTAATTGTCATCACCAACTGCCTCCTGCGCCGCCGCCGCCGAAATCGCCACCGCCGAAGCCTCCGAAATCGCCGCCGCCGAAGCCGCCCCAGCCGTCGCCGCCGCGATCGGTAGTACCGCCGCTGCCGCCGCCGCCGGGGAAAAAGATCCAGCCGCCACCGCCGCCTCTGCGATGGCGGGGGTCACCCATATCATAGCGGCCGCCGCGGTAATAACCGCCATCGCCACCGCCGCCTCTTCTTTTGATAATCCACATCAGCACGAGGAAAAAGATCACGACAAGCAACACAAAAATCAGCGCGGCCCCACTACCCCCATTATCTCTTTTTCCGTCGTTGACATACTCGCCGCTGCTCAGGGCAATAATCGCACTCGTAGCTTCGTCGAGGCCCTCGTAAAAAAGGCCCCTGCGGAAATTGGGCACGATAATATTATCGATAATGCGTTTGGCCATGGCATCGGGTAAAAAACCTTCGGCGCCATAGGCCGTTTGTATGCGAATAGCCCTATCCTCCTTTGATACGTAGATGAGAATGCCGTTGTCGTTTTCTTTGGTACCGATGCCCCATTTGCGCGCCAGCCGGTAGGAATAATCAAATGCATCTTCGCCTTCCAGTGATTTTTCGGTGACTATCACGATCTGGGTAGAGGTAGAATCGGCGTAGTCGCGCAATTTCCGGCCCAGGTCTACCACTTGCTGCCGGGAAAGCATACCGGCATAGTCATTGACCAAAAAACCGGAAGGCTCGGGGATGGATTTTTGGGCTGCGGCGCCAGAAGCGAACAGCAATAGCGAAAAAACCGGGGCAATAAAACGAAATAATAGTTTCATGAGCTTTATTTAGGCGGTTCTGCACCGTAAGAAATGTCGTCTGACAATTCATTTTCGTCATCCTCCTGACGGGGAAAAAAGGACTTGAGTTTCTCACCTACTTTGACAACGGCCTGGCACAAGCCTTCTACAAATTCCCCCTTGCGGAAAAAAGACTGCATCAGGTCACGTTCTTCTTCCCAAAAGTGGGGAGTAGCCAGTTGGGTAATGCCTTCATCGCCGATAATCGCAAATTGACGACGCTCGGGCGCCAGAAAAATCAGTACACCTGCCCTGTCCCGGGTTTGGTGCATACCCAGGCGAAAAAAAACTTCCCAGGCTTCTTCCAGCACATCGCCTTTGGAATCTTGCTCCAGGTGTACCCTGACTTCACCCGAGGTATGCTGTTCGGCCTCCCGGATTGCTTCGATAAGGCGCTGTTCCTCTTCTTTTGAAAAAAAGCGAATCATTTGTATTGGGTTTATGGGTTTATGGGTTTATGGGTTTATACATAAACTTATAAACCCATAAACGCCCATAAACACCTACTTAAAATTCACCTTCGGCGCCTCCTGCGAGCTCGCTTCGGCCTCGAATTGCGCTTTTTGCGAAAAGCCGAACATACCGGCATAGAAGCTGGCCGGGAAACGGCGCACGCGTTTATTGTAAGCGGTCACGACATCATTAAACTTGTCGCGTTCTACTTTAATCCGGTTTTCGGTGCCTTCCAGCTGGCTTTGCAACTCTCGGAAGTTATCGCTTGCGCGCAACTGCGGGTAATTTTCGCTCACCACCAACAATCGCGATAGGGCGGAAGTGACGCCTGATTGGGCTTCCTGGAACTGCTTGAGTTGCTCGGGGGTAGCCTTTGACACGTCGATATTGACGCTGGTGGCGCGGGCACGGGCATTAACGAGAGCCTCGAGGGTTTCCTTTTCAAAATCGGCGGCGCCTTTCACGGTTTCTACCAGGTTGGGGATCAGGTCGGCGCGGCGTTGGTATGCGCTTTGCACTTTACCCCAAGCGTTTTCCACGTCTTCCTCCATACCGACGAAAGCGTTGTAATTGCTACAGCCGTTAACCAATAGGATAAGCAGTAAACCGCCTACGACGGCGACAGTGATCAATGATCTCATTTGAATGCGCTTTTTGTGATAAATTGTTGATAAATATACACGGCAGCCGGCATATAGG
>JAEUUQ010000328.1 GCA_016787505.1 Saprospiraceae bacterium
ACTGGCAAAATCCGGCGTAAAGCCGGCATTAAAAAGCGAGGTGTCGCACACTTTTTTTCAGGCTTTCGCCCATTTGGTAGCCTTTCCATTGAAGTCAATACTAGTTTGGAATATATTTTTCTCTCAAAAAGTATGTTGCTATTCAGCACAGAAGGGGATTGCCTCACAAAATTACTTGTTCTTTCTCATCTTTCTATACTTTCCACTATTAAGCGCTTATTAATTAACGCTCTCGAGCCTACTTCCCGCAAAAACCATTCTTCCTGTGAAAAAACCCGCGTAAGATTTCCCATATCCTGAGGAAAACCTTACCTTTGCAACCGCTTTTTTTAAAACAGACCCGGCCGCGAAGGAGCATGCCGGCATAAAGCAGGAAAAATGGATGCGCTCATCCCCTATTCAATCCCGGTTAAAGGGTTGCGCCTTGGCGTCCATACGTTCAAATTTCAGATCGACGATGCTTTTTTCCAGCACTTCGAGCAATCTCCGGTACAACAAGGGCGAGTGGACTTGACCCTTACCCTTGACAAACGACCGGATATGTACATCCTGGAATTTGACTTCGAAGGCAGCGTCAAAACGGAATGCGACCGTTGCCTGGCGCCCATAGACCTACCCATTGGTGATGCACAACAACTAATGGTCAAGTTTAGCGAAGAAGAAGAACCCGAAGACGCCGAAGTGGTTTTTATACACCCCGAAGCCCAACAACTGAACGTGGCGCGATATATTTACGAATTTATCTGCCTCGCCATTCCGATGATCAGGGTGTACGACTGTAAAAACGACCCCAAACGCCCCTGCAACGAAGAAATGCTGCGCTATCTCGATAACGCCGCCCAAACAAGTGATGAACCCGCCCCCGACGAGCCCAACCCCATGTGGGAAGCGCTTAAGAAATGGACGGAAAACGATAATTAATTACGATCTTTAAATTCTTGATGCGATGCCAAATCCTAAGAATAGAAACTCTAAGCAGCGCAAGCACAAGCGCCGGACGCACCTCAAGGCAGCCGTTCCTCAAATCGCTACCTGCCCCACTACCGGCGAGAAGCATATGTACCACCACGCTTACTACGATAGCGAAGGCAATATGTTTTACCGCGGGAAAGTGGTGATCAAAGCCCCCGAGGAATAAACCCGGCAACTGCCCGCTCGATGTATAAGCTACCGGTAAGCTCCCATCCAATCCACTGCGATGAGGGGCTTATTGCGTTTTAATGTTCTTTACAGCCTTCAACCCGTTTTTTTATGAAAAAAATTATCAAAACCGCCAAGGCGCCGTTGCCCATAGGCCCCTACAACCAGGCAGTCGCTTACCGCAATACGCTTTATATCTCCGGGCAAATCGCGATTAACCCCGCTAACGGCGATATCGTCACCGGCACGATCGAAGACGAAACCCGCCAGGTGATGGAAAACCTGAAAGCTATCCTCGAAGAGGCCGGGCTTACTTTCCACGATGTGGTGAAATGTTCGGTTTTTGTGAAGGATATGCACAACTTCGGCCGCATCAACGCCGTGTACGCCCAGTATTTTGAGGAGGCTTCGGCGCCCGCCCGCGAACTGGTGGAGGTGGCCAATTTGCCGCGGTTTGTGAATATCGAAATTTCAGCTATAGCTGCTTTTGAATGATTAGTTCTTTATTAACCACAGAGGACACAGAGTTACACAGAGGTTCCACAGAGCAAGCGTTTCTCAGACTCTGTGAAACCTCTGTGTAACTCTGCGTTCTCTGCGGTAAAATAAAATCCCGTTATGGACCAGCGCAAACGCGTACTCTCCGCTATCCAGCCCACCGGTGACATGCACTACGGCAACTATTTCGGCGCCGTGAAAAACTGGGTCGACCTCCAGGAGCACTACGAATGCGTATACGGCGTAGTGAACTACCACGCTATGACGATGCCTTTTACACCCAAAAAACTGGTGGAAAATACCTGGGAACTAATCTTCAACCTGATCGCCGTCGGCGTGAAACCCGACAACCTGTTTATTCAGTCCCTGGTGCCCGAACACGCCGAGTTGTGCTGGATTTTCAACTGCTTCTGCTCCTACGGTCAATTGAGCCGCATGACGCAGTTCAAGGATAAGGCCCGCCAAAGCGAGGAAAGCAGCGAGGGTTTTATCTCGGCAGGCCTCTTCGACTACCCTGTACTGCAAGCGGCCGATATCCTGATCTACCGGGCCGACTATGTGCCAGTGGGCGACGACCAGGACCAGCACATCGAGCTTACGCGCGATATCGCGCTGCGTTATAACGCCCAGGTGGGCAAAACGTATTTCGTGCTGCCCGAAGGCCTTTATACCGAAGCCACCCGCGTGATGTCTACCGCCGACCCCACCCGCAAGATGAGCAAAAGCGCCGGCGAAAAGCACTATATCAATGTATTCTCCGACCCCGACCGCATCCGCAAACAAATCCGCTCGGCGGTGACCGATACCGGCGATACGCCTTCCGGCGAGATGAGCCCCGGTGTGAGCAACCTCTTTACGCTGTTGCGCGCCAGCGGCCGCCTGCCCGAATACGACGCCCTCATGGATCACTACGTGACCGGCTCGCTCAAATACGTAGACCTCAAAGAAGCCGTCGCCGAAGGGCTGGTGGCCCTCAGCGAGCAGTTCCGCGCCCGCAAAGCCGAAACGGTAGCCAATAAAAAAGAAGTGAAGGAACAGGTGAAAGCCTCCTCCGCCCACATCCGCCAACGCGCTCAGGAGACGATCCGCGAAGTGAAGGAATTGGCGGGCTTGTTGAATGTGAAGTTTTAAATTATAATATTAGCGAAGCTCTCGCCAAATCCGAGCCTTAACAATGTTTAAGAAATGGCGGTCGTAAGTAATAATAACGCTTCCTGTCTCAATAGCACAGGCAGCAATCCAAATGTCATTCGAAGGAATTGGCTTTCCTATTTGTTTTAGCTCAAAAGCCAAATCTGCATAAATCTGCGCGGTCTCATTTGTAGAATGATATACAGAAACTCCCGGTAGTTGTAAAAAATTATCCAGCAACACGGTATTGACTTGTTCCTGGCTTCCGTTTTTGAACCCAAATAACAACTCTGCTAGAACAAAAACAGGCAATATAACCTGATCTGCATTTTCGATAACCCCTTTAATAGCTATCTCCCCCTTTATTAAAGCAGCGTAAGCGTTAGTATCTAATACGATTCTTTTCATTTCCACATTTCTTCATCAATCTGGTCAAAAAATTTAATAGCCTCATCGAAGTCATTCGCTTCCTTTTGCGTCCAAATGCCAAAAAATGCTGACACATCGCGCTTAGTTTTTTCCCCTTCGGATATACTCAATGCTTTGCGGAGTAGTGCTTTGATAACCTTATTCTGGCTTAGACCGGCAGATTTTGCCATACGCTCTATAGCATTAGCTAGATCGGCGTCTATATTGTGTATGGTTAAAGACTTCATGTTGGGCTTGTTTTAATATTTGAACCATAAAAGAACTAAATTAGTTCAAATTTTGAACCATTTTTATTTTTTATTTCAAACAAAAAACAAACCTGTAAATTTGACTCCACAATTTAAATATCATGAAAATCCTCTGCATAGGCCGCAACTACGAAGAACACGCTAAGGAGCTCAACAACCCTGTGCCCGAACGCCCGGTAGTGTTCATGAAACCAGCCTCTTCGATGCTGGTGGGCAACAAGCCTTTTTATTATCCCGAATTTACCAAGGACCTCCACTACGAAGGCGAGATTGTGCTGAAAATCGCCAAAAACGGCCGCCATATCCAACGCGAATTTGCCCGCGATTACTTCAACGAAATCGCTTTCGGTATCGATTTTACGGCCCGCGACTTGCAGGCGGAGCTCAAAAAGAAAGGCCACCCCTGGGAGTTGGCCAAGGCTTTCGACGGCTCGGCGGTGCTAAGCGAGTTTATCCCCCTCGACCGCGTAAACCGCGATGCTATTGAGTTTCAACTCTCCAAAAACGGCGAGGTGGTGCAACACGGCAATACCCGCGATATGATTTTTTCTTTTGAGGATATTATTGTGTTTGTATCCCAATATTTTAAGCTGCTGATGGGCGATATGATTTTCACCGGTACGCCCGCCGGCGTGGGCCCCGTCCAACCCGGCGATACGCTCGAAGGCCGCATTTTTACTCACGACGGGCCGCTGCAGTTGCTGCAATGTGAGGTTAGGTGACGGCACGGGAGCATCCTGGGGGGTGACGGCCTTGGAGCATCCTTGGGGGTGACGGCCTTGGAGCATCCTTGGGGGTGACGGCCCTGGAAGCATCTCAGGGGGTGACGGCACGGGAGCATCCTTGGTGGTGACGGCCAGGGAATATTTATGCTTCCGATATTTTTTGCTTGATAGCGTGTTGGAGGCCAATGATAAGCGACCTTTCTCTTGCCAGTTTTTTGTTTAGATGTTCAAAATCAGACAAATATCCGATATTAGCTGCTATGAGTAGGAGTGTTTCCAGTTCGGCAAGCGATCCCATCGCAATGAATAAAAACCGTAACATTTCTTTTTTTGAACCTCTTGCTGATCCTTCTGCAATGTTGGCCGGCACGCTCACTGCGCTTCTGCGAATTTGAGAGGTTATTCCATACCGTTCCTCAGCGGGAAACTTTGCAGTAATCAAATAAAGTTCTTTAGACAATTCAATGGCCTCCTGCCAGGCCTTCAGTTGCGTGTGGTTCATTTTCAGTTGATTTTATGGTAATTTAAAGGCAACAAAATACGCAATGAAAATACCACATACATGAAATGGGGCATTTTTTTTGCAGTCACCCTGTCACCCCCCAAGCCAGACAGCGGCCGTCACCACCTGTGGTGGCTCGGGGTCGTTACCATCTCAGGCGATCCACAGCCGTCACCTCAAAAGCACCACCTCCGACTTATACGTACTCAACTCACCGCGGGGGCCCGTAATCCGCACCTCGCAGAGGTATACGCCGGGAGGCACGAGGCCGCCGCTGTTATTTTTGCGGCCATTCCAGCCTGTATCGGGGTGGGAGGATTCAAAGATCATCTCGCCCCAGCGGTTCCAGATGCGCAAATGGTATTGCTTCATGCCCGGCAAAAAACCTTCGGGTTTGTAGATATCGTTCACCGAATCGTCGTTGGGGGTGAAAGCGTTGGGCAAGTGGAAAGTATTGACGGGTTTGATATCCACGATCCGGCTGGTCGAATCCTGGCAGCCGCTGATATGGGTT
>JAEUUQ010000339.1 GCA_016787505.1 Saprospiraceae bacterium
TGGCTTTTGGCGTTTATGGCCAATGACCATGATTTTCGCGTTGCCGTCTTCAATGAAATAGCTCACCGCATAATCCTCGGCAATGGCTTTGTCGGCCTGGTATATTTCGTTGTAGAAAGCCAGCGTGGAGGCGTATTTGCCGTAAAAATTGTGGGGCAGCGGCTCCATGTACAGTCCGTTTTTGACGAACGGCCCCGTGCCCTCGTCTTTGTGTACGGCTGCCAATAACTGGATATCGGATTGCATCAGCGTCTCGCCGTCATAGGCTACTGTACACTGCGTGCTGTATTCTTTTACGTTTTCAGGGTTGTTCACATCCCTTACGTTCACCAATAATTGGTAAGTGCCGTCGGCAAGGGTGTATCTTTTCAGGTCGATAAAGTCGAGGATACGCGGCGTGACCGGACTGTTGAGTTGGAATTTATCAAATTTTACGATTTCTTCTCCTTTCTTGAATACGAGAAGCACCTCCACGCCCGCCTGTCCCAGTGAATCGTTCACCGGCACAAAGGTGACCGACTTTCCGGCGATATGCAGGTAGACTTCTATGTAGTGCTGGTCGATGCCTTTGAATGTAGCATACGACAAGCCGGCATCTATGGCCGTTGCGCCCAGGGCCCAGCCCAGGAGCGGCAATAATAACAGCAGGCGAAGATTTTTCATCGGATGATACTTTATTGTTAAATAAGAAACCCCCATTATACAAAGATACCCCAATTGGACATCAAAATCCAGTGGGGCGCAAAAGTATTCGGCCGACAAAAAAGTGGAAAAGTCAGGTTTCAGGCGGTTGTGGGTTGTGAGTTGTAGGTTGTGCTTGAACTTACAACCTACAACTTACAACCCACAACCGATAGCCTCAACAATACCGCTCAATCGCCATTTCCAGATTGGCGGCGATGATCTCTGCCGAACGGCCTTCGATGTGGTGGCGCTCGAGGAAGTGCACCAGTTGGCCGTCCTTAAACAGGGCGATAGAAGGCGAAGAAGGCGGGTAGGGGAGCATGTATTCGCGGGCGCGGGCCGTGGCGGGGCCGTCTACGCCGGCAAAAACCGTCACCAGGCGGTCGGGGCGCTTTTCGCTGCGCGCCACGGCCAACTTGGCGCCGGGGCGCGCATTGGCGGCCGCACAGCCGCAAACCGAATTCACTACTACCATCACCGTACCTTCTTTGGTTGAAAGCGCCTCGTCTACCAATTCGGGAGAGTGCAGGCTTTCAAAGCCGTAATCGGTCAGGTCTTTTGCCATTGGTCTGGTCAATTCTGCAGGATACATATACTGGTCTGTTTTTTTATGCAAATTTAGACTAATTCTCTCTTTGTCGTATGATAATACGCTTAAGGTTGGATATTGGTTTAAAAAAACTAAATAAATCAGTATTCCTGTAACATTAGCTGCAAATATGAAATTAACTAAGGTAAGGCAGTGTTATAGCCAAATAGGGTATATTGCGGATTGCGAAAATTGTTCGTTTCGGCTCCGCTCAACGAACGACAAGGACTGCTTTGACGGTCATTGAGCGGAGTCGAAATGACCGACACCTGGTTTGAGTTTTGAAAAAAAAACGGTACCATGAAGACATACCTGTTTACCACTTTCCTACTGCTCGTCTGCTTCTCGCCGGCTATCTCCCAAAGAACCGTCTCCGGCCTCTGGTCGGGCACAATCACCACCGGCGGACTCGAATCCACCACAGGCTACCGCTTCGAGTTGTGGCTCGAACAAAAAGGCAAACACATCCGAGGCAAATCGTACCTGCACCTCGGCAAAGGCCAGGTCGTAGAAATGTCTCTCAAAGGCACGATGTACCACGACCGCTCAATGTATATCAAAGAATTCGAGTTCATTGGCAAAGAAGGCCAGCCCGAGCCTCCCTTCTTCCGCACTTACCAGATCATGCACCACAACGGCATTTGGGATACCAACCTGCAGGGCTTTTGGCAGGAAATTACCTCCCAGGTTTTCTCCGACAAACGCCAACTCGGCAAATTATTACTCAAAAAAGCCGACGGATCAAAGGCCTAGATATGAGGAGGGTACTGTTGTCGGTTATCAGTTGTCAGTTGTCGGTTTGTTTGTTTGTTTGTAATTATTATTAATTTTACATACATCTATAATCAACCTCGAATAATCGCAAGACAAACCGATAACCGAGAACCGAAAACGGAGAACGGAGAACGGACAACGGACTACACCAATGGGCGAAACGAACAACACTGGAAAATGGGACAAGGTCATCAGTTTCATCGCTGATGAAAAATGCCTTTTATTGATTGGGCCTGAAATACAGCAAACCGAAGGCAAATCGCAAAGCCTCGTTTTTAGGGAAAAACTGTATGCCAATTACGAAGATCAAATTGCGCATTACCACCAGCACGATGGGTTGTTTTTATTTAAAAATGACTACGTCAAAGCTGAAATTTCGCAGGATCTTAAACAGTTGTATACTGCCACGCCCTACGACGAAACAATTTACAAAACCATCGCTCAGATCCCCTTTCACCTCGTCATTTCTATCAACCCGGAGACCTACCTCAGCGATGTGTGCTTCAAATACAATATCCGCCACCGCTTTTCTTATTTTAAAAGTAAAGAAAAAGCCGTAGGACAGATCGAGCGGCCTACCCGCGATTTTCCACTGTTTTACAACCTTTGCGGTAGCATCAAAGACGACGAATCGCTCATCCTCGATTACGAAGACCTGTTCAGCCTGATCGGCTCGGCGCTGGGCATTCCCGGCCTGCCCGAAGAACTGCGCACCGCCCTGGACAAAATTCGCACATACGTCTTTCTGGGTTTTTCTTTTGAAAAATGGTATACCCAGCTGCTGTTGCGCATCATATGCGGCGACAAAAAGTACCCGAAATATTCGGTTCATCACCGCTTTGGCGATGATGACACCAAAAACTTCCTCATGCACCAATTCCAGATCGAATTCCTCGAAGACGATTTTCGCTTCCTCGACCAGATCATGGAGTCGTGCAAGGAAAAAGCCAAAGACCCGGCGAATGCCCACCTATACCGCCCCCTGTCTGATCCTGCTTCTGCCGACGAGGTAGAGATTATCAGATTTATAAGTAACAATGACCTCGACAAAGCCGTCAGCAAGCTGGTCAGCATGGCCACAGGCACGGCATTGTCAGCCGAGGCCGCCGCCGTGTCGAGCCGCTATTACCAATGGCGCGACGATAAAGCCGGCGGCAAAATTGACAGCCGCGACCTGGTGGTCACTTTCAACCAGGTGGTCGATGCAATATTGAAAACAGCCAAAGAAATAGCCAAAACCAAA
>JAEUUQ010000368.1 GCA_016787505.1 Saprospiraceae bacterium
TTTAAGCAACTACCATAACAGTCTCCAATTAATTAACCTTAAACCACACCCCTGGTGAAAAAGAAGTATTACCATGAAAAGGCTCAATGATGTACACGAAGATATGCTGGAGCGGCTTTTTGCCAACGAACTCCAGCCCGATGACCGGCAGCGACTACGCCGGGACTTGGACGACCCCGACTTCAAGTCGGAATTGGCCTTCCGCAACGCACTAAAAAAGGTGGCCGAACAAAAACGGGTGGAAGATCCGCTGCGGAAAGAGTTGTTGCGAGCCCGGCAAATAAATAAAAGCGGCGACGGGTATCGGCGGTTGCTATATAGTGCCGCCGCAGTATTGCTCCTGGCTATTGTGGTATCTATCGGAACACCCCAAATTGATCTATTGGGATTATACGATAAAACACCCGTGGCACAGCCCGACGCAAATATAGCAGACCTCATCAGACCGCCCACCGACCTTAGCCAAGCCGGCCAGACGCAAGATCCCGGCGAAGACAATTACAGAAGCGGCAAAATCCAGTTTAGGAAACAGCAATACGCACCGGCTATCGAATCGCTCGAGCAGGTGCCCGCCGAAAGCAAATACTACCACGTATCCCGTTTTCTCCTGGCGCACTGTTATTTGTATACGGGTTTGAAACCGCAAGAAGCCGTATCGATTTTTGAATCCTTTCGGAAAGAGATGAACCCTCCGTCAAAACTCGCCGGCGAATACGACTACGATGACGACAAAGTCATATGGAATTTGATGTTGGCTTACAAAGCAGCCGGTTTGCAAGACAAATACAGCAAGTTGCTACAATTTTTATCTAATAAACCCGACTATGGCTTCAAGGAGGATGCCATTGAACTGCGTATGAAAGAATTGGGAAAATAAGTCCTTCAGCAGACGCCACACAAATACATTGAATAAAGGCTTGTGTGGCGTTTTCTTATGCCGTTTGCCGCCTCCGCCTTCTTGTCCGCAGGGCGGCGAGCAGGACGATCAAAGCGGGCGCCGCCCACAGCCAGTACATGGTTCGCCCCCCTTCCTTAAGCGGCGCCATATCGCCAATCGGGATAAAGCAGGCCCAATAGTAGGGCGCCGCATCGCGATGGCCGGCGCTTTTCAGATAGGCTTTTTTAGCTTCAAACAGGGCTTCGTCTTTGCTCATCTTTTTATCTCCCAACAGCGATTTGTAAAAAGACTCCACCAATACGTTGGCCTTTTGCTGGTTGATTTTCCACAGAGTGGTCACGATACTGCCGGCGCCGGCATACGAAAAACCGCGCGCCAGGCTCATGATGCCCTCGCCGCGGTAGAGTTGGCCGATGCCGGCTTCGCAGGCGCTGGTGAAGACGAGGTCGGCGTTGAGGGGTATGCCGTATAATTCATAGAGATACAAGCAGCTATCCTGTTGTTTCAGTTTGGGATCAATCATGAGCAAGTACGATAGGTCGGGGTCGCGGTCATTTACACTGCCGTGGGTTGCGAAGTGGACAAAGCGGTAGCGACGGCCTTCTGCGGCTACAAATTTTTCGGTATTCTTATCTTGTTTGATATCGATACGATCTTCTCCCCATACCACTTTCAAATCATTCGCCTGAGCGGTAAAATGATCCAATTCGTTGGGATAGGCAAATGCGAGCACTTTGTTTAGCTCGTGTTTGTGTCGCGGCTTTTGCATTTCTTTGAACAGGGCGGCGGAGTAGGAATAGCTGATGGGGTGGTCCAGTCCCAAAAATGCGTATTTCTTGTACAGTGGATCGGGTGAAATGGGTGGTGGCGTAGCAGTAAGCAGGGCGTCAAAAGGCAGGTAGCCCAATACGTCGTCGGGGACAATTAACAAGCGGTGGGACAATTGCCCCCGGATAGCTCTGGGGAATAGCAGATCGTAAAGCGCGGCGCCATTTTGGGCGTACAAAGCGGTATAATCGGCGGGTGCGGCAGAGGGGGCTAGTGCCCGGGCCCTCAGCGTATCATAATTGCCGTAAATACCTGCCAGGCAGGATTGTACCTTATCTGTGAGTTCACTTTGTCCGATTGCAATTTCGAGAACTTGCGGCTCGCCCTTTTTGGGTACGGTGAAAAGGTACGTTTTTTCTTCGCCCACAAAATATTCCAGCATCATCTGGTCGCTGTCCAGCAACTTGCGGCGTATTTCGGCTATTGAGGGAGCTTCGATGTCATCATAGAGCTGCCGGTAGCGCTTATTGGTATTGAGTTTTTTGAGCAGGGCGTCGAGTTCA
>JAEUUQ010000403.1 GCA_016787505.1 Saprospiraceae bacterium
TGTGCCATCGCCGCCTCCAATGGAATTCGATACGCTGGTCATAATGCCCACCTGCAACGGCGGTACCGACGGCGCAGTTACACTGGTAGTGAGCGGAGGCTCGCCGCCTTTTCAGTTCAATTGGCAAAATACCGGCTTTACTAATAATAATTCGCTCAATAATATCTCACAGGGCGATTATGCAGTAGTGGTTCGCGATGCCAACGGCTGCGAAGAAAACCTGCTGCTGCCCGTGCGCGAACTCGAGCTGGTACTCGACCCCGCCGTGCAAGCCGTTACGCCACCCTCTTGCTTCGGCTTTTCCGATGGCAGCATCGTGGTCAATATAGACAACGGTCTGCCACCCTACCAATACGACTGGAACGACGGCAACGGTTTTGTGGGCGACAACTCGCTCAACGGCATCGCCGCCGGCTTCTATACCGTAGAAGTACTCGACGCCAACCTCTGCCGCGGCTTTTTTGAATTCGATATGCAGGATTACCCGCCCGTGACGCTCGATTTTACGGTAATCGACGTGAGTTGCAATAGTTTGCATGACGGCAGCGTGACCGCCGTAGCCGGTGGCGGCGTGGGCAATTATTCTTACCAATGGAGTTCGGGACAGATTACTGCCACTATCGACCAACTACCCGCGGGCAACTATGCAGTGACCGTACTCGACGGCAATGGCTGCGAAATAAACGGCCAGACTACTGTAACCGAACCGCCGCCCCTCTTTATTGATGTGGTGGACGTGATCGACAATATCTGCTTCGGCGAATCGGAAGGCAGTATCGAAGTAGCCGGCTCAGGCGGCACGGCGCCGTTTACATACAGCATCGATGGCAATAACTTCCAGGTGGAAGCCGTTTTTGCCAATCTACCCGCCGGCGATTACACCCTAACCGTAATGGATGCGATGGGTTGCACTGCCGTCACCGAAGCCACCATCACCCAGCCCCCCCAACTGATCGTCAATGCAGGCCCCGATGTATTCATCGAGCTGGGCTACGATACTCGCCTCAACGCCGTCTCCAACGACCCCGGCGTAACCTACGCCTGGTCGCCCGCCGACTCGCTGAGCTGCACCGACTGCCCCAACCCCATAGCCAATCCCAGCAGCACGACGACCTATCTCATCACGGTAACCGACGCCCTGGGCTGTCAGGCAACCGATGAAGTAGTGGTGCGCGTTATCAAAAACCGGCCGATTTATATTCCCAATGCAATATCTTCCAACAATGACGGCATCAACGACGCTTTTACCCTGTACGGCGGCCCGGCAGCCCGGCGCATAAAAACGCTAAAGGTGTTCAGTCGCTGGGGCTCCCTGGTTTTCGACGGGCGCAATTTACCCATGGGCGAGGAAAGCTACGGCTGGGATGGCACTTTCCTGGGCCGCCCTGTCAATACAGGCGTCTTTGTTTTCCTCGCCGAAGTCGAATTTATCGACGACGAGGTGGTGCTGTATGAAGGGGATATTACAGTTGTGAAATGACGAATGACGAATTACGAATGACGAATTACGAATTACGCATAATTAATTAATCGTCAATTTTTTAATAATTAAAAACATTCGTAATTCGTAATTAAACATTCGTAATTCGTAATTATTCCAGCGTGCCCGTAGTAGAGATCAACAAATTCTGGAAGTGAAAAATCTGAGTCAGGTCGCTGTCTAAGCGGACCGTGACCTCCAGGTCTTTAATCAGGCCGGTGCCGATATCGTATACCCAGCCGTGCACATAGGGTCCCTTTCGCTCCTTCCATGCATTTTGTACAATAGAGGTTTTGCACACATCGAAAACCTGCTCGATCACGTTCACCTCCACAAAGCGGCATAGCCGGGCCTCCTCGTCTTCAATATCGTCAAGTTCTTCTTTGTAAAGCCGGTAAACGTCTTTGATATGGCGAAGCCAGTTATCAATGAGGCCGAACTGCTTGTTGCTCATAGCAGCAGCTATACCCCCGCATCCATAGTGCCCGCACACGATGATATGATCGACTTTGAGCACGTTGACGGCATAGTCGAGTACGCTGAGCATATTCATATCGCTATGGACGACCATATTGGCAATATTGCGGTGTACGAATATCTCGCCCTGTCGTGTGCCCGTAATTTCGTTGGCGGGCAGGCGGCTATCGGCGCAACCAATCCAGAGGACTTTCGGTTTTTGTCCTTTTGCCAGATTGGCAAAATAATCGGGGTCTTCTTCCAACCGCTTGGTAGTGACTTTTGCATTGTTATCAAGCAAAGAATAATAGTATTTATCCATGGTAAGTGTCGTTTTTACACCTGCAATTCAGGTGTCTTGTGTTGAAAATTCATTTTTAACCAACTAATACAATCAGCGAATTGCGAAAAAAGGTGGTTTTTAGCGATCAAATCGGGAATGATCTTAACCCGCTCCAGGCGGTCCTGTGGCTGGGTTTGCAGCCCGGTAAGCAATACTTCAATATTGCGGCGCTCCATATCCAAAATCACTTCTTCGAGGGCGTACAACCCGCTCTGGTCGATATAAGGCACTTTTTCCATACGAATGATCAGATATTTGGCCTGCCCCATGCTATTAGCCAAGGCTTGAAACCGGCTCGAAAAACCAAAAAACAACGGCCCGTCCAGATGTTTTACCATGATGCTGCCGGCAATATCAGCCGGGAGGTTTTCATCAGCCCAGGGAGCCTCGTTCTGAAGGTCATCCATCGATTCTATATGCGCGCTTTCTCCCGCCAGGTCGCTCATTTTTTTCATAAATAAAATAGACGCCAGCAACATACCGATGCCAACGGCAATTAGCAGATCGACAAATACAGTGAGAAGCAGAACAGCTATCATGACAATAGCGTCGCTGCGCGGTACTTTTTGAATGTGAGCAATGCCTTTGTAGTCGAGTATGCCAATACCGACGGTGATGAGAATACCTGCCAATACCGCCTTGGGGATCACCTCCGCATATTGGCCCAAACCGAGTAATACGGCAAGGAGCACTAATGAATGCACCACCCCCGACAGCCTTCCTGAGCCTCCCGATCTGATATTTACCAGGGTGCGCATAGTAGCTCCAGCGCCCGGTAAACCGCCGAAAAGCCCCCCAACCGCATTGCCCACGCCTTGCCCGATAAGCTCCCGGTTGCTTTCGTGTTTGGTTTTGGTTACGTTGTCGGCAACTACCGAGGTGAGCAACGAATCTACCGCGCCGAGGGCGGCAAGAGTGGCAGCCATTTCAAGGATGGTAAGAAACAACCCGGGCTCGACAGTAAATAAATTCGTACCGAGAAAGACGGGAAATCCGGTAGGAATATCTCCAATGCGGGGCACTTCGCCGAGTACAAGCGAAAGCAGGGTTCCGCCAAGAAGCGCTATCAGTACCGATGGCACCTTTTTTGTTACTTTCGGAAATAGGTAAATGATGGCGATGGTAAATACAGCCAGCCCCAATGCAACAATATTAGCCGAGGAGAATAAGGCGCCAATATTTTTAAGTACCCCAATAGTGGTTGAAGGCGGCGCCAGCCCTACCGCAGGGAAAATTTGCAACAAAATGATAATGACTCCGATACCCGACATAAATCCAGAAATCACCGGATAGGGTATAAACCGGATTAAACTACCCAGTTTGAGTAGTCCCATCACAATTTGAAGTAGCCCCGCCAGAAAAAAAGTGAGTACAATAGCCCCTGCTTTCTGCTCGAAAGTGGAGCCGTCGGCCAAAAATCCTACCATTAAGGCCGCCGTAACAACGGTCATGGGGCCTGTGGGTCCACTGATCTGCGAAGGGGTACCCCCCAGTAGCGCAGCGAAAAAACCCAGAAAAATAGCGCCGTACAACCCATAAACTGCCCCTAATCCGGATTGTACGCCGAAAGCAAGCGCTAGAGGCAACGCAACAATACCAGCAGTGAGCCCCCCGAAGAGGTCTCCCGTTTTAATTTTTAACATGGCGCTGAGTCTATTGAATCCGATAATGTTTCACCCATATCGAATGCACGTCGGCACCGGTATAGGATTGCTTATCTGTATTGATTAATGGTGATCTGAGTAAAAAGGGTTAGACAAATACTTTGGGAGGAGGTGTGACGACGGGAAGAAAAAATTGTGTGGCCCAAAAGACCTGACGGTCAATTATCAGCCGGCCGGAAGAGGCTAATTCCTCCAGCCGGAATGCCCGGCCTTTGGTGAATATTTTATCGATTTCGGCTTTTGATTCTTTGCCGTTGTCATTTTCATGTTCCGTTTCTACTACATAGGCCATTAAGTTGATAAACTCGTCGTTCAACAACGGAAAAGCCACACCCTGAAACAGCATGCATGCTATGAATAGCCACGATTGGATGTGCCTCGACAGTGTAAGCATGGTGAAGGCCTTGAAGTATTGCTCCCAAATTTAGCATTTTTTTTTAAAAATTCCAATAAGGATAGCGGTAAACGCTATCCCAACGAAATAAAAAGGGCATCCCCCTCGATAGAGTGAGACGCCCTCCGCTAATCTAGAACTGCTAATTCTATTTTTGTACCATAAATTTGGTAGTCAATATGCCTTGCTCGGAGATTATCTCCAGCAAGTACATGCCCGAAGAGAGTGCGTTGACATCGAGGCGCTCCAGGCGCTCTCCAATGTCCATCCGGCCCAGGTCGCCCGACAATATCATCCTGCCGGAAAGATCCCTGACCCTGTATGTAATAGCAGTTGCTTCCCGCATGTTGAATTGCATTGACAATTCGCTCACCGCAGGATTAGGCCAAATAACCAGCGATTCTACCGCTAAATTTTGCTCGCTGGTACTTACAAATACCGTCAAGGGGAAGGTGACTCCGTCGCTAAGCGCTACCCAGGTTTCGAAGCCCGGCATACTGCCAAGGAAGCCGGAAGCAAATACCGTTGCGGCCTGCCCATCGAGCGAGCTGATATCTGCCAGGTAGCTTATCAATACCGTGCTGTTGTCGTCGGCAGGCGTTAATTCTAACACGTAGGAGCTTGCAGGCACATTTACATAATCGGAAAAGTCGCCGTATGCGATATCGTCAAACAATACCGGGCCGGAAGAAACCTGCACATCAACCGCAGGCGCATCGGGTGAACCGTGAAACAAGGCCAGATCAACTCCGCTGCCCGAAGCCGCACGCGTACGCGCCTCATCGTTCACAAATAACGTGAAAGGCGTAGTAGGACTATCGAGTAAGCCACCTGCAATGACCGTGTAAATTTTGCCATTTTGGAAGCTGACAGGAAATTCCACCAGGATATCGTCCGGACCTTCACTGTCTGCAGGCGCCACGCCTATCGTGAACAAAAAGCCCGCTTCTGCGATTTCAAATGGCGTTGCCGAGCGGAATTGGAAGTTATCGATCGCTAAATCGTCATCAATGTATAGGTCTACAGCGCCTTCGGGGCTGTTGTGGATCAACTGTACCTCAGCAAATCGCGTCTCGGGCAGTTCAATGACCGTCCCATCGGGTAAGGCTGCATAAAGCCCCAAGCCGGGATTGTTGATCAAAAATCCGCTGGCAAAAACCCGCAGCGCCGTACCCTCCAATCCCGACAATCCTGCCTCGTAGGTACCTACAATCGGGTCGCCTTGACCTGCCGGGAGCACATCGAGATAATAAGTCCCTCCAGGGAGTTCTAAGTAAGGAGTAACCTCGCCGTAATTGAGGTTGCTGACCAGTAGCCCGGCAAACCGCTCGTAAACGTCAACGGGCGGGGCATCAGGCGAACCGTGGATGACACTTACACCGACAACTCCGTCGGCGGAGGTTTCCTGGGCATTATCGTCAATAAACAACGTGAAGGGACGATCAAATTGGTTGCCCACAATTCCGGCAGCCATTACGGTGTAAGTTTTTCCGCTTTCGAATGTCACAGGAAACGTTGCGATAGCATCCGACACATCTATGCTATTGCCCGGCGCAACGGCCACTTCCACCTGTACGTCTGCGGGGACGTCTACATATGGCGTTGCCGTTCGAAAAGCAAAATCATTGAGCAATATGGCGCCGTCAAGGTACACATCCGCCACCAGTCCAGGACTATTGTGGATGATTTGTACCCTCGCATTTTGGGCGCCGGCGGTAAGAACCGCAACTAAAAACATAAGAAGAGATAGCGCTCTCATTTTCATACCTACACAGAGATTAGGGTTAAGAAATCAATTGAATTTCGTTCTTTCTAACTCTAGCCGGCGTAGCTTGTTTAAACTTTAGCGCTCATTTACCAAACAAACAATAGGTTTGCTATTATTTTACAAAATGAAAACTTTTATCCTTTTTTCGTGAACCTAAATGCTCCCGGTGTTTCGATTGTCCCCTATCAATACGACGCCCGTGCCCGGTAAATCGGGAAAATGCGCTTTGCCATCCGACAGGTTAACACCCGTGGCAATATCTTCGCGCAGCAAAATGGCGCCGTCCATATCTACATAATCGAGCAGGGGCAGCAATTGGGCGATAGCTGAAATGCCGACGGAAGATTCGGTCATACAACCCACCATTACCTTTAAGCCAAGCTGCCGCGCACGGGTTATCATGCGCCGGGCAGGCGTAAGTCCGCCGCATTTCATCAGTTTGATGTTGATGCCGTGAAAATAACCCTGGCAGCGGTCTACATCGGTTTCTACGCGGCAGCTCTCGTCGGCTATCACTGGCAACGCGCTGTGAGCGTATACCTCGCGCATGCCTTCCCAATCTTCAGCTTTGAGCGGTTGCTCGATAAATTCCACGCCCAGGGCTTTGAGTTCGGGGGCGAAGGCAATGGTCTGCTCCGGCGTCCACGCGCAATTGGCGTCTACCCGGAAGACCGCGTCGGTGTGGCTGCGCAGTTCGCGGATGATCTCCAGGTCGTTGGCGGTACCCAGCTTGATTTTGTATAAAGGCCAGGGTTGCTCTTCCATTTTGGCTGCCATTTCTTCAATAGATGCGATGCCGATGGTGTAGTTGCTCATGGGAAGATGGTTCAGGTTCAATCCCCAATATTTATACAAAGGCAGCCCCCGCTGCCGCGCAAACAAATCATTGGCGGCCACATCGAGGGCGCACAAGGCAAAAGGATGTTCGCGCAAATGCGGTTCCATCTGCGCCCAGAAAGCCTCGGGCGTTTCGATGACCGCCGATTCGACGACAGGCTTCAATTGCGTGAGCACTTCTACCATTCCCTCGATAGATACGCCGTAATAATGCGGATTGGCGGTTGCTTCGCCATATCCGGTATGCACACCGTCGCTCAAGGCTACAATAAGCGTGCGTTGCACAGTCCGCGATTCCCGCGAAATGGTAAAGGCATGCCGCAGGTACAAGTCGAATGGATGGAGGGTTAGTATCATGATATTTTTTGTTGTAGGTTGTAGGTTGTAGGTTGTAGGTTGTAGGTTGTAGGTTGTGGGTTGTGGGTTGTGGGTTGTGGGTTTGTTTATAGGTTTATTGGTTTATGAGGGTTTAAAAATCAACCATAAAAATATAAATATCAGCAAATTAGCACATTAGCACATTAGCACATTAGCATCTACGCCATTTCTGAGTCAGCAACCCTTTTACCGCGCCATCGTCGATAATAATTTAGCATTAGCGGTGGAAATGTCGTTTGTTATCTAAATTGATGCATCTCCTCAGCAAACATAGCTTTTTTTGTACCTTTAGGTGTGGGAAATTCCCAAATAGCTTATGCCAGGATTATCAAAAATAAAGCAAAAAATTTCAGACATGGAAGCTTTGGAGCGCGAATTGCATCTCAAGCAGCTCCAGGTCAACCAGCTATTGAATATCACCCAGGCCATCAATAGCAACATCTCTGCGGAAGGACTGTACCGCATGTTTGAATCTTTTCTCGGTTGGGAAATC